>JBQCFH010000229.1:0-3287 GCA_051959385.1 Rhizobiaceae bacterium
TCGATGCAGGTCAGATGCGCCGCGGGCGCGAGGCTGGTTTCGCCGAGGATACGGGCGACCGTTCGCTGGGTTCGCTCGCGCGTCGAGCCGCCGGCGCCGTAGGTCACAGAAATGAAGTTCGGCGACAGCGGCTGCAGGCGCGTGACGGTTTCCCAGAGCCGCGCCTCCATCTCGTCCGTCTTGGGCGGGAAGAACTCGAAGGAAACGCGGACCCTGCCGCCGATATCGGGAAGGCGCGAGAAGCGGAACTGCGACATCAGGCTGTTCTCTCTCTTGCTTGGGTGTCGTTCCCCGCCCCTGCGATCAGGAGCCGCCGGTCCTGCGCCAGCCACAGCTTGACGGTCAGCCGCGGCCCCTCCCCGCGCGGCGCGAAATCGACCGTCTCTCTAAGCTCAAGCCCGGCCTCCTCGAGCCAGTCGGCCACTTGCCGGTCGGCGAAGCCGAGACGCATGTGCGCATATTCGTCGCGCAGGAATTCGAGCGCGTGCGGCGCGAAATCGACGATGACCAGCCTGCCGCCCGGCCTGAGCAGTTTTGCCGCTTCGCGAATCGCGGCGGCCGGGTCCTCCAGATAGTGCAGCACCTGGTGGATCGTGACGAGATCGAAAGATTCGCGCTCGACCGGAGGTGCATAGATGTCGCCCTGCCGGACCTGCGCGTTGCGCACCCCGGCGCGGTCCAGATTGGCGCGCGCCACGGCCAGCATCTCGCGCGAAAGGTCGATCCCGACGCCGCGCACATAGAGCGGCGAGAAAAGTTCCAGGAGCCGGCCGGTTCCGGTCCCGAGGTCCAGCATCGACTGAAACGGCCGCTTGCCGACGGCCTTCCGAAGCCCCGCCTCCACCGCGTCATCCGGGACGTGCAGCGAGCGGATGCGGTCCCAGCTCGCCGCATTGGCGCTGAAATAGCCGAGGGCCCGCTCCTGTCGCCGGCGCTTGACCTCGGCGAGCCGCTCCAGGTCGCGCTCGACGGTCGCGTCCGCAAGGTCGATGCGGGCGACCACGCCGTGAATGGTCTCGCGAGCATATTCGTCGTCCGACAGCCGGAAATAGGCCCATGACCCTTCCTGGTAGCGCGTGATGAGGCCGGCATCGAGCAGCAGCTTCAGGTGCCGGGAGACGCGCGGCTGCGACTGGTTCAAAACTTCCGTCAGATCGCTGACGGTGAGGTCGCCGCGCGACAGCATCAGGAGGATCCGCAGCCGGCTGGATTCGGCCGCCGCCTTCAGGGTATCAACCATGGCGTCGAGGCCAACAGGCGTGCGCGTCAGCATGAGCTGCTCCAAAAAGACATAAACATATCTTTATGTGAAGATCGGACCTTTGACAAGGGCCATGTCGCGATCTGGCCGGAAAGCGTCGCAAGAAACGTGGTGGGCGGAATGACCGAAAAACGGGAAGGCGAAACGGAGCTGGCCTTCGACCCGGCGGACATGCCGGCCGACGGCCATGTGGTCTTCATCGGCCGCGTCCATTCGCCCTGGACCTCGCGCGAGGAGTGCCCCAGGAACATGGCGGCGGCGCGCGAGCGCGATGCGCCGGCCTCGATAGAGATCGCCTCCGGCTACCGGGCCGGGCTTGCCGGCCTGGAGCGCGCCAGTCATGTCGCCGTCCTGACCTGGCTCGACCGCTCGCCGCGCAACCTGATCGTGCAGAAACCGCGCCATGCGGCTCGCGCGAAAGGCGTTTTCGCGCTGCGCTCGCCCGCCCGGCCGAACCCGATCGGGCTGCACGTTGCGCGGCTCGTCGAAATCGACCTCGAGGCGGGAGTCCTCGCCATCGACGCAATCGACGTGCTGGACGGAACGCCGGTCGTCGACATCAAGCCCTACTACGCATCGACGGATGCCATACCGGACGCGACGGTGGCGAAGGACGGATGAGCGGGACCTCGCGCCAGCGCGCCATTGCCAAGGCGCTTTCGATGCTCCTGCCGATGGCGCCCTATGCCGAGACCGAGCCGATCCGCGCCGCGGCTCTATCGGCCAAATTCAAGACGTTGCCGCCGTCGATCGCCGTCTGGCTCGCGGCGATCGCGCATATCCGCCACGAGCACACCCAATACGATCGCCTGTTGGCCGAGGGCTACGACCGCGACTCGGCCCGTTTCTTCGTCGTCGACGACATCAATGCCGTGCTGACAAGCTGGCGCGCCACGCGCCTCCTCGATGCGGACGACGAAGACGCCTGAAGCGCAACGGCGGCCCGGGAAGTGTCGGCGCAGCCTTCTATCGGTAGATCCACTGCTCCGGCAGCCTCAGCATCACCGCCTCGCCGCTCACGATACGGCCGGGCTTTTCGACCCAGGCCACCAGTCCGCGCAGACGCTTCGCCACCTGCGGAAAGAGGAGCGCGTCGGCCGCGATGTCGGCCATGCCGGCATTCTCGGCGATCGAGCGGCCGGAGACCTTGCAAGGCGCGTTCTGGCCGTCGATCTTCAGCGTCACGCCGCCGGCGAAGAAGAGCTTCGTGCCTCGAGGCAGCATGGACAGAAGCGGCACCCCGGCAAGCAGGATGTTGGCTCCGATCCATTCCGGCTTGACTTCGGCGAGTTCCATGGCTTCCGCGACCCGCGCCAGCTCGTCCGGCGCGACGATCGAGAGCTGGCGCTCGTTGCGCATCTCGGTGCCGCGCGGATACCAGGGCTCGCGTCCGCCCGAACGGCGGGTGTGGCCGCGATGGAAATCGCCGTCGATGCCTTCGAACGACAGGCCCAGTTCCGCGACCGCGCGCGTCTCGAAATGGTCGAACGGCGCGACATAAAGGCCGGCGACCGTGGCCTCCATCTTGCGGCCCGGCACGATCTCGATTTCGTCAGGCTCGATTTCGCCGCGAAAGAGTTCCAGCGTCTCCGCCATGTTCCTCCCTCACATCATCCGCATCAGCGCGCCGCCGATCGAGTAGCCGGCCCCGAACGCGCACAAGAGCCCGTAGTCTCCGCTCTTCAGATCGGCGTGGTTTTCCTTGAGCGCCACGATGGCGCCGGCCGCCGCCGTATTGCCGAGCCGGTCGAGCACCAGCGGCGCGCGGTCGTGGTCGGCATCGTGGCCGAGCGCCATCCTGAGGATCATCGCGTTCATGCGGGCGTTCGCCTGGTGCAGCCAGAAGCGGCGGATGCCGTGCGGGTCGAGCCCGTGCTCGGCGAGGAAATCGACGATGAAGCGATGCCCGGCGACCGTGACCTCCTTGAAGACCTTGTTGCCGACCTGCACGATCATGTTGTCGGCCATGTCGACGATCGAGGTATCCTCCTGCGAGGCGCGGTTGAGGAAGCCGAAATTGGACCGG
>JBQCFH010000230.1:0-6113 GCA_051959385.1 Rhizobiaceae bacterium
GTCAGCTGCTTCGCCGTCTTGATCCAGTCCGGCGTCAGGATGAGCCCCGGATTGACGGTGTTGACGCGGATATTGTCCTTGATGACCTCGTTGGCAAGGTTCTTCGAGAACATCAGGAGCGCCGCCTTGGTGACGTTGTAGATCGGCTCGTACCAGAGCGGCTGCACGGCGCAGATCGAGGCGTTGTGCAGGATGGCGCCCCCGCCGCGCTCGCGCATCATCGGCACGAAGGCGCGCGCGAGCCGGACTGCCGCCATGACATGCAAGTCCCAATAAGCCTGCCATTTCTCGTCCGGCGCTTCCATGATGGTCTCGTTGGAGCCGGTGCCGGCGTTGTTGACGAGGATGTCGGCGCCGCCGAAGGCTTCGCGCGTCGCGTCCGCCAGGCGCTTCGCGCCGGCGGGCGTCGCGACATCGCAGGCGACCGGCAAAGCGCGCACGCCGTAGTCGCTGGCGATCCGCTTCGCCTCCTTCAGCAGCCGCTCTTGCTGCCGCGCCGCCATGACGACATGCGCCTTTTCACGGGCGAATGCCTCGGCGACGCCCAAACCGATGCCGACACTGCCGCCGGTAACGACCGCGACCTTTCCTTTCAGACCGAGATCCATGTGCTGTTTCCCTGGCGGATTTTGCGGCGGGCGCCGCTCGACGGCCCCGCCCGGTTCTTATCGCCTTTTACAAGGTTCCCGCCAGATAGGCCTTCAGCGTCTGCCTTGTACCTTTGGCCCATAGCGTCTCCAAGCAATGCGCAAAGACCCCGGCGAAGGCTTCGGACCGGCCTACCTCGCCATAGATGTCCGACATGGCGAGCCAGGCAGACGGATCCTCCTTCGCCGCGCGCGCCGTCTTTTGCATGCGGTCCCAGTCGGGGTCGTTCGGCTCTATCACCGCGCCGGAATCGGTCGTGCCGTAGCAGTAGCGGCACCAGAGCGCCGATTCGAGCGCGAGGCCTGTCACCGGCAGGCCTTTGGCCAGCCGGTCGGCGATCGAGGGAATGATGAATTTCGGCTGCCGGTTGGAGCCGTCGAGGCAGAGACGGCGTATGGTGTCGCCGATCTTCGGGTTGAGGCAGCGCTCCTCGACCTTGCGGAAATAGGCGTCGAGGTCGGCATTGGGCACCGGCGGCACGATCGGGATGATCTCCTCGCGCTCCACCTTCTGCAGGAAGGCGCGCACAAACTCGTTCTCCATACCCTCATGGACGAAATGGATGTCCATCAGCCCCGACGGATAGGCGATGATCGCGTGCCCCCCGTTCAGGATGCGGATTTTCATCATCTCCCAGGGCGTGACGTCCCTGACATATTCGACGCCGACCTCCTCGAAGGCCGGCCGGCCGGCGGGAAAATGGTCCTCCACAACCCACTGGATGAAGTCCTCGCAGAAGACCGGCCAGGCATCCTCGATTCCAAAATCGTCGCGGACGATCTGCCGCTCCCTATCCGAGGTGGCCGTGGCGATGCGGTCGACCATGGCGTTCGGAAAGGCCACCTCCGAGCGCACCCAGTCGGCGAAGCGGGTGTCCTGCGCCGCCGCCAGGCCGGCGACCGCATCGCGCGCGACCTTGCCGTTATGGGGAACATTGTCGCAGGACATGACCGTGAAGGGCGGGACGCCGGCGGCGCGCCGCGCCTTGAGCCCGGCGAGGATCAGCCCGAAGACTGTCTTCGGCTCGTCGGGATTGGCGGCGTCGGCCAAGATCGCCGGATGTTGCGGGTCGAACTTGCCGAGCGCCGGATTGACGAAATAGCCGCCCTCGGTGACGGTCAGCGAGACGATGCGGATCGCCGGATCGGCAAGCCTGGCGACGATGGCGCGGCCGTCCATCGGCGGCACGAAGCCGGTCATCACGCCGGTCACGCGCGCCGAGGATTTCTCCGCCGACTGCTCCACGACCGTGGTCAGGAAGTCTTGGCCTGCAAGGGCATCGCGCATCCTCAAATCGTAGGGCCTGACCCCCGCGCCGACGATGCCCCAGTCGCGATCGCGCCCGGCATTCATCAGCCGGTCCAGATAGACCTGCAGATGCGCGCGGTGGAAATTGCCGACGCCGAAATGTACGATACCCGGCGACAGGTCTCCGCGGCGGTAATTTGGCACGGCAACGGCCGGAGGAAGCGAGCCAAGAACCTCCAGGGAAAGCCTGACGCTCATCGGATAATCCCTTCCGTCGCTCGATCGAGGCCGCTCACCTTATCGCCAGGCCCTTTTCGTTGAAGCGGTGCATGCGGTCCCGGTCCGGCGTCATGAAAATGCGCTGGCCGTGCCGGACCGGGAACTCGCCGTCGGCGCGGGCGGTAATCTGGCCGAGGCCGTCCGCATCGATATGGAGCAGCGTGTCGGAGCCGAGATGCTCGGCGACGCCGACCGTGCCGCTCCAGGCGCCGTCGGTCGCCGAGAGCCTGATATGTTCCGGGCGTACCCCGACCGTCTTCGCCTGCATCTTCTGCGCCTCGGCGCCTTCGATCAAATTCATGCGCGGCGAGCCGATGAAACCGGCGACGAAGAGGTTGGCGGGCGAGCGGTAGAGTTCCATGGGCGAGCCGACCTGCTCGATGCGTCCGGCGTTCAGCACCACGATCTTGTCGGCCATGGTCATCGCCTCGATCTGGTCGTGCGTCACATAGATCATGGTCGTCTTCAACTGCTGGTGCAGCTCGCTGATCTCGATGCGCATGGTGCCGCGCAGTGCCGCGTCGAGGTTGGAAAGCGGCTCGTCGAAGAGGAAGGCGGAGGGCTGGCGGACGATGGCGCGGCCGATGGCGACACGCTGGCGCTGGCCCCCGGAAAGCTGGCCCGGGCGCCGGTCGAGATAGTTGGTCAGGTTGAGCACGCGGGCGGCGTCGCGCACCTTCTTGTCGATCACGTCCTTCGGCTGGCTGTCCATCTTCAGCGGGAAGGCGTTGTTGTTGTAGACGGTCATGTGCGGATAGAGCGCGTAGGACTGGAACACCATCGCCAGGCCGCGCTTGGCCGGCGGCGCGGCGGTCACGTCCTTGCCGTCGATCAGAATCTTTCCGCTGGTCGTGTCCTCCAGCCCGGCAATCAGACGAAGCAGCGTCGACTTCCCGCATCCCGACGGCCCGACGAAGACGACGAACTCGCCATTCTCGATTTCGAGATCGATCTCGGGGATGACATGCGTGATGCCGAAGGACTTCGTCACCTTGTTCAGTGTGATGCTGCCCATGGTCCTCTCCGATGGAATTGCCGCCTACTTCACCGCGCCAAAGGTCAGGCCGCGCACGAGCTGCTTCTGCGAGAACCAGCCCATGATCAGGATGGGCGCGATGGCGAGCGTCGAGGCCGCCGAAAGCTTCGCCCAGAACAGGCCCTCCGGGCTGGAATAGGAAGCGATGAAGGTGGTGAGCGGCGCGGCGTTCGACGTCGACAGGTTGAGCGTCCAGAAGGCCTCGTTCCACGCCAGGATGATGTTCAGGAGCAATGTCGAAGCAATGCCCGGGACGGCCATGGGCGTCAGAACGTAGATGATCTCCTTCGCCAGCGAAGCGCCGTCCATGCGCGCCGCCTCCAGGATCTCGCCCGGAATCTCGCGGAAATAGGTGTAGAGCATCCAGACGATGATCGGCAGGTTGATCAGCATCAGGACGCCGGTCAGGCCGGCGCGGCTGTCGAGCAGGCCCCAGTCGCGGAAGATCAGGTAGATCGGGATCAGAGCGCCGACCGGCGGCATCATCTTGGTGGAGAGCATCCACATCAGCACGTCCTTGGTGCGCCTGGTCGGCGAAAAGGCCATGGCCCAGGCGGCCGGAACGGCGATGATGAGGCCGATGATGGTCGAGCCGACGGAGATCGTCACCGAATTCAGGAAGTGATGCAGATAGTCCGACCGGCTCTGGACCTCGGCGTAGTTCTCAAGCGTCCAGTGGAAAAAGAGGAAGTAGGGCGGATTGGCGATCGCGTCGCCTTCCGTCTTGAAGCTGGTCAGGATGGTCCACAGGATCGGGAAGAAGAGCAGCAATCCGCAAAACCACCCGACCACGGTGAAAGTGACTTTGCTCTTGGTCTTGATTTCGCGTGCCATGGCTTTTCACCCCATCACTTGTCGAGGTTCTTGCCGATCAGGCGGATCAGGAAGATGGCGACGATATTGGCGAGAATGACGGCGATGATGCCGCCCGCCGACGCGCCGCCGACATCGAACTGCAACAGCGCCTGGGCGTAGACCAGATAGGTCAGGTTGGTGCTCTGGATGCCGGGCCCGCCATTGGTCGTGACCAGGATCTCGGCAAAGACCGACAGCAGGAAGATCGTCTGGATCAGGATCACGACCGTGATGGCGCGCGAGAGGTGCGGCAGCACGATATAAATGAAGCGCGACACGGCGCCGGCGCCGTCCATCTCGGCGGCTTCCTTCTGCTCGCCGGCGAGCGACTGCAGCGCGGTCAGGAGGATGAGCGTTGCAAACGGCAGCCACTGCCAGGCGACGATCAGGACGATGGATAAAAGCGGCACATCGGCCAGCCAGTCGATCGGCGTCAGGCCGAGGCCGCGCGCGATCCAGGCGAACAGGCCGTAAACCGGGTTCATGAACATGTTCTTCCACACCAGCGCCGAGACGGTGGGCATGACGAAGAACGGGGCGATGACGAGCAGCCGCACGATCCCCTGTCCCCAGAAGGGCTGGTCGAGCACCAGCGCCAGGAGGATGCCGCCAATGACGGTGATGAGGAGAACGCCGACGACGATCAAGAGGGTATTGCCGATGGCCATCAGGAAGGCCGGGTCGGTGAGGAAGTAGGAGTAGTTCAGGAAACCGACGAGGTTGTGCGCGCCGGGCGTGAGCAGGTTATAGCTCAGGAAGGAAAAGTAGAGCGTCATCGCCAGCGGCACGATCATCCAGATGAAGAGCAGGATGACGGCGGGCGACATCATCAGCCGGGCACTGGCGCGGGTGTGCAATGTGGCCATGGTCTTCACCGTGTCTCAATCACCCCTCATCCGATCTCCCCCGGACCAAGTCCGGGGTCGGCCATCTTCTCCCACAAGGGGAGAAGGGGTGTCCGGCCTCCGCGGACCTACCAATCTTTGCCGTTAACGATTGGCAGGAGCGCTCTTGAAGGCCGTCCTTCTCCCCTTGTGGGAGAAGGTGGCCCGAGGGCCGGATGAGGGGTAACTTCCGATCCTTACTGGATAAAAATCCGGGGCTGCGGCTCCACTGGGAAGAGCCGAGCCCCGGAGGCGGGAGGTTCACTTGATATATCCGGCCTTTGTCATCTCGCGCGTCGTCAGCTGCTGTGCGCTCTGCAGCGCCTGCTGGACGGAGATCGTGCCGGCAAGCGCCGCCGAGAATTGCTGGCCGACGGCCGTGCCGATGCCCTGGAACTCGGGAATGGCGACGAACTGGACGCCGACATAGGGGACCGGCTTGACCGTCGGATGCTGCGGGTCGGCGGCCTTGATGGATTCAAGCGTCATCTTGGCGAAAGGCGCGGCCTCCAGATATTTCTGGTTGTCGTAGAGCGACTTGCGCGTTCCGGGCGGCACGTTGGCCCAGCCTTCCTTGTCCGCGACCAGTTCGATGTAGTGCTTGCTGGTCGCCCAGGAGACGAACTTCTCCGCCGCTTCCGCCTTCTTGGTACCGGACGGGATGGCGAGCGCCCAGGACCAGAGCCAGTTGGCGCGCTTGTCGACGCCCTCCTTGTTCGGCGCAAGCGCGAAGCCGACGTCCTTGGCCACTTTCGAGCTCTTCGGATCGGTGACGAAGGAGCCGGCGACGGTGGCGTCGATCCACATGCCGCATTTGCCCGACTGGAAGAGCGCGAGGTTCTCGTTGAAGCCGTTCGAGGAGGCGCCGGGAGGGCCGTCCTTCTTCATCAGGTCGACATAGAAAGTGAGCGTGTCCTTCCATGCCGGCTGGTCGAACTGCGGATGCCACTTCTCGTCGAACCAGCGGGCGCCGAAGGAATTGGACATCGCCGTCAGGAATGCCATGTTCTCACCCCAGCCGGCCTTGCCGCGCAGGCAGATGCCGTAGATGCCGTTCGCCTTGTCGGTGATCTTGTCGGCCGCCTCTTTGATGAAGTCCCAGGTCGGTTTGTCGGGCATAGTCAGCCCGGCCTTCTTGAAAAGGTCGGTGCGGTACATGGTGT
>JBQCFH010000231.1:0-3040 GCA_051959385.1 Rhizobiaceae bacterium
CGGCTGTCTCCAGCGTCACCGTCGCGCCGGCATGGTTCGCCGCGGCGGTCTCGACGCCCCCGCGCAACTGTTCGCCGAGCGTTTGCGACGGGCCGCTCAGGGGCGCCGCAAGCCCGATCGAGATGTCGGCCGCGCCGGCGGATGACAAAGCCGAGCCGAGCAGGCCGGCTGCAACAAGGGCCAATGCTATCGGATGGATCGGCAAACTGCTTTCCCGCGCCTGCGCCTTCACTTTGACCTATTGCTCTAGATCGGCGCGGCGCAACTGGCAACTTGCGGACATTTTTCCGCCGCGGCCGCCCGCCCGAACAGCGTGGACAAGCCGAACCATGTGTGGCGGAATGGACCAGATTCGGCCAGGCATCCAGATTTTGCCTCAATTTCAGGGACACAGGGGCGGCATCGAATCACGAATCTGAAATTTCGTGCTTTTGACCGGAGAGGGGGATATTTCGATGAGGATGAAAATCGTGGCGGCGCTCGTCGCCGCATCGCTTGCCGCAGCCTGCACCACGACCGATCCCTATACCGGGCAGCCGAAACTGTCGAACACGGCGGGCGGCGCGCTGCTCGGCGCCGCCGCTGGCGCCGGCGTCGGCCTTCTCGCCGGCGGCAACGACCGCCGCAACGCGCTGATCGGAGCCGGCATCGGCGCGCTCGCCGGCGGCGCGGTGGGCGCCTATTTGGACAACCCGGAAGCGCAGCTGCGCGCCGAGCTCCAGGGCACCGGCGTCTCGGTCACGCGCGAGGGCAACCGCATCATCCTCAACATGCCTTCCAACGTCACCTTCCCGACCGACCAGGATTCGGTTCTGCCGGCGTTCTATCCGACACTGAACGCGGTGGCGCTGGTGATGCGGAAATACAACCGGACCCTGATTGACGTGGATGGGTATACGGATTCGACCGGCAGCGACGAGTACAATCTCGACCTGTCGCGGCGGCGCGCGCAGTCGGTCACGAGCTATCTGGTGGCGCAGGGCGTGGACGGCCGCCGCTTCGCCGTAAACGGCTTCGGCAAGAGCGATCCGATCGCCTCGAACGCCACCGAGCAAGGCCGCGCCCAGAACCGCCGCGTGGAGATCTACCTGACGCCGATCACGTGAGTCGTTGCGGTCGGCCCCTCTCCGTCCGCCTCGCGGACACCTCTTCCCCTGAAGGGCCCTGAAGGGGGCGAGGTAAGGCGCTCCGTCGAAGCTCGCCCCCTTTCTCTCCCCTTCAGGGGGAGAGCGACTGTCTTGGAAGTCCAGTGCGAAATTGCCATTCGGCTACACGCCCTGGTTTCATCTTCACTGGCCCATCCTTGCGCGAGGCGGGGTTGGTCCCCGGCCGGGGCTTCCCCAAGCGGCTGTTCGGGCTTGGGAAAATGGTGGAGTTGGCCCCGACTCTCCCGCGATCTCTACGATCAAGGTGGTTTTCGGGCTTGGCTCCGCGACAACTTCCGATGGCCGTCGGAGCTGTCGTTTCCAAGTTAGAAGGTGGTCGGCGTAGCCGACCGGAGAGGGGGCAGTTTCGAGAAGAGCCTTCACAGCGCCCCCGCAATCCGCGCGGCCAGCCGCGCATTGTTCTCGACCAGTGCGATGTTGGTCGCGAGGCTCCTGCCGTCGGTGAGTTCGAGGATTTTTGCAAGCAGGTAGGGCGTCACCGCCTTGCCGCCGATATTTTCGGCCTGTGCCGCCCGTTGCGCCGCGGCGATATAGCCGGCCATCTCCTCCGCCGGGATTTCGTCGCCCTCCGGGACCGGATTGGCGACCAGCAGCCCCCCGGCGATGCCGAGCGCCCGCCTGGCACGGAAGAAGCCGGCGATCGCCTCCGGACGGTCGAGCCTGAGCGGCGCGGGGCAGGGTGAGGTCCGCGACCAGAAGGCCGGCACCACGTCCGAACCATAGGCGACGACCGGCACGCCGCGCGTTTCCAGCACCTCCAGCGTCTTTTCGATGTCGAGGATGGCCTTCGGCCCCGCCGACACCACGATGACCGGCGTGCGCGCCAGTTCGTCGAGATCGGCGGAGATGTCGAAGCTCTTCTCCGCCCCCTTGTGGACGCCGCCGATGCCGCCGGTGGCGAAGACGGAGATGCCGGCCAGCGCCGCCGCGACCATGGTGGCGGCGACGGTGGTGCCGCCGGTGCGCTTCTCCGAGACGGCGAAGGCGAGATCGGCACGGGATAGCTTCATCACATCGGCGGCCTTTGCCAGCGTCTCGCGCTCCTCCTCGGAAAGCCCGATCTTCAGCCGACCTTCGATCACGGCGATCGTAGCCGGCGTCGCGCCTTGCTCGCGGACGATCCGCTCGACCGCCGCCGCCATGTCCCGGTTCTCGGGGTAGGGCATGCCATGCGTGATGATCGTGCTTTCGAGCGCCACCACAGGCGCGCCGGCGTCAAGCGCCTTCGCCACGGCCAGGTCGATATCGATGAAAGGGCGTGCGCTTTCGGGGATCATTTCGTTCTCCACTGCGAAGCGGAGGCTCATCCCACATCCCGTGCCTCGGGCACAAGAGCCAGCGCCTCGGCGAAAGCCCGACTGTCATAGGCGGCGACCACCGTATCCGTTTCGACCGTGAGCAGGGCGGCTGCGAGCCCGTCGCGGACCGCCTCGCGCAGGTCACCTCCGCGCATCAGGGCGGCGACCGTGGCGCCTGCAAGGGCATCGCCGGCGCCGGTCGAATCGGCGGTGCGGCGCGGGCAGGGCGGGTCGATGGCAAAGGCGCCGGCCGCATCGAATCCGACGACGCTCTCCTTGCCCGCGCTGACCACGCCCGAGGCCAAGCCGGAGGCTGCGAGCGCCCGCGCCAGCTCCTTCGGATAGTCGTCGAGCTTGCTGCCCGAAAGCGCGGCCGACTCGCGCCGGTTCATGAACAGGCAGGCGGTGCGCGAGAGGATCGGCTTGAGGCGCACTACTTTGGCGGGCGAGACCGCGACCGCGAAAAGCGGCTTTTCGCCCGCCAGGCCGGCGAGCTTCTGCAGCGCCGCCTGCGGCAGATTGGCGTCGCACAGCACGCCGTCCGCTTCCGCGATCGCGTCGCGCACCGCGCGCCTG
>JBQCFH010000232.1:0-7442 GCA_051959385.1 Rhizobiaceae bacterium
GGGCTGTCCGCAATGCTCCAGCATGGATCCTCAGGTCTGCGCAGTTCGCTTGCGCTCCTGCTCCGCTCGAGGATGACGAAGATGGAGAGGCTCGAGACGGGCTATGCGTGCGCCCGCGATCACCCCTCACCAAGTTCGCCCTGCCGCTCGGCTTCGCCTCGCGGGGGCTCCCTATCCTCTCCCACAAGGGGAGAGGAAGGCGGCGCCCCTCACTTGACCGGCACACCCGTCTCGCGGTGCTTCTGCCAGCTCTCGTCGTCCGTATCGACCATCACGCGGTTGGGATAGAAGGCGCCGTAGCCCCGGATCTCCCGCATCTCGTCATAGGGATGCTCGTAGGCCCACATCACGTCGTCGGCGGCCTGGTCCTGGCCCTTCACGCGCCAGTAGGTGGCCTCGCCCTTGAACGGGCAGTGCGTGGTCGTCGCGGTCTTCTCAAGATTGACGAAATAGATGTCCTCGAAGGGGAGGTAGAGCACCGGGTCGTGGCCCTTCTCGCGCATGATCTTGGCGCGCTCGCTGGAAGCGATCATCACGTCGCGGAACTTGACGTTGACCACGCCATCGAAGGGCTCGACGGTGATCGTGTGCTCCGGATGATCGCGGAAGCCGGGGGCGGGATTCACTTCGAGATTGGACATGGTCGCGTCTCCTTCGCAGCTTTGCAGCCGAACGGCGGGCGCCGGGTAAGGTTCCGCCCGCCTCGCGCCGCCCGGGCGGCGCGTCTGCCGGATATATTCCGCGCCGGCCGGGAACACGCCATCCGGAGCACGGTTAGGGCCGACCTGAGGAAAGTCAGGCCGCCTCGCTGCCGCGACGCAGTGCCCCCGAAACCGCAACTCCGGAGACGACCGATGTTCTATCACGTCAAGGAACTACAGTTTAATGCCCGCGTGTCCGCGCCCGACCCGAAATTCGCAGCCCTGCTGCTGGAGCAGTTCGGTGGCGGCAATGGCGAGCTCAAGGCGGCGATGCAGTATTTCGTCCAGGCCTTTGCGGCGCGCAAGCCCTACCCGGAGAAATACGATCTTCTGATGGACATCGCGACGGAGGAGTTCTCGCATCTCGAGATCGTCGGCGCGACGATCACCATGCTCCTCGACGGCATCAACGGCGAGCTGAAGGACGCCGCCGAGGCCAATCCGATCACCAGCCTCAACGGCAACGGCGCCAAGGAGAGCCTGATCCATGAGGCGCTGACCAGCCCGCAATTCCTGGTGCTTTCGGGCGGCGGTCCGGCGCTCACCAACAGCCAGGGCGTGCCGTGGTCGGGCGCCTATGTGAACGCCAATGGCGACCTGACGGTGGATCTGCGTTCTGACATCGCGGCCGAGAGCCGCGCCAAGATCGTCTACGAATATCTGCTGAAGTTCACCGACGACCCCTACGTGCACGAGACGCTGCGCTTCCTGATGACGCGCGAGATCGCGCATTTCCAGCAGTTCTCGGCGGCGCTCGACACCATCCAGCCGAACTTCCCGCCCGGCGTGCTGCAGGGCGATCCGCGCTTCACCCACGCCTATTTCAACATGTCGAACGGCGCCGACGCGCGCGGCCCGTGGAATGAAGGCCAGGGCCCGTGGGGCCCGGGCGAGGAGTGGGAATATATCAAGGAGCCATACCAGCACGTGGTCGATACGCTGGGTGAGATCGAGCATGAGCCGGTTGGCGCGAAGCAGACGGAGTCCGAGGTCAAGAAGCTCGACAAGCAGCTTTCCAAGCAGCGCAGCAACGAGGTGAAGAGCGCGACCAAGGGCAAGGGATCGCAATGGTCCTCCTATCCGCAGGAGGAACTGCCGAGCCCGATGGGCATCGAGCAGAAGTGAGCGGAGCGCAGGCGGAAGCGGTCCGAACGGCCGCCGCGGAGACCTCTGGCTCCGCGGTGGTCGTGCGCGCGACCTACTATACCGAT
Organism: Rhizobiaceae bacterium; assembly: GCA_051959385.1. Classification (GTDB taxonomy): domain Bacteria; phylum Pseudomonadota; class Alphaproteobacteria; order Rhizobiales; family Rhizobiaceae; genus Mesorhizobium_L. The sequence continues at coordinate 1,913 of JBQCFH010000232.1, forward strand.
CCGCTGTGCTGCTGGTCCTGGGCATTCGAGCCGCAATGGCGGCGCCTGAGGCGCGCCTGCGTCGGCCGGCTCGCCTGGCGGCTGCGCATGGGCGGCATGATCCGGCGCTGGGGCGAGTATGACGACCCGCTCAACGCCATCCACAGACCGGGACAGATGGGGCCGCTCTGGCTGCAGGCGGAGCGGGAGACGGGCGTGCGCATGGAAAGCCGCGTCTGGGTGGACGACCCGCCGGACTCTTCCTGGCCGGCATGCCTCGCCTTCAAGGCGGCGGAGCTGCAATCGCCCTTTGCCGGCGACCTCTATCTCGGAAGGATGCGCCAAGCGCTCTTCGTGGAGAGCCGCAACATCGCGCGCCATGAGGTGCTGCTCGACGTCGCCATCGAGTGTGCGGCTGCGTCGCCTGCGAAATTCGACGCCGCCCGCTGGGAGCGCGATGTCGGCGGGGCCGAGGCGCAACGGGCCTTCCGCGAAGATGTCGGCGAGGCCCGCATGCTGGGCATCGGCCGCTTCCCAACCCTCGTCCTCGAACGGATTGGCGGCGGGCGAAAGGTCCTGACCGGCTGGCGGCCCTATGAGGCGCTGGCGGGCGAGTTGCTGGCGCTCGCGCCGGAACTCGGCGATGTGCTGTCGCCGGACGCTGCCTCGGACGGCTGAGATCAGTGGCCGTGCTTACGGCGTGGATATTAACCTCACCGCCGGCCTATCGGTCGATCCCGCGCGGCCCATTACCCCCACCCCCTCCCAACAAGCGGGAGGGAGACGCCGCACCGCCTCCTCGGCCAAACCCGTCAAGGTTTGCGCCACGCAGCGCCGGAGCAAAATCCTCCTCCCCCTTATGGGAGGGGTTAGGGGTGGGGGTATTTCCATTTGCGATTGCCTAAGGCCAGGAGTTGTCCGCGCCTCAGGCCGCGCGAAGTTCCTCCTCGCCGACCCAAGCCTCGGCGTCGTCGAGCGCCTTCTCCGCGCGGTCGAAGAGTTCGTTCAGCTCCGCCTCCTTGATGATCATCGGCGGGCAGAAGGCGAGCGTGTCGCCGATGCCGCGCAGGATGGCGCCGCGCTGTTCGGCGAATTTCGCCGCTTGCGCGCCGACGCCCTGCTTCGGATCGAAGGAGCGCTTCGTCCTCTTGTCGGCGACGAGCTCCACGCCGCCGACCAGCCCGCAGAAGCGCGCCTCGCCGACCAGCGGATGCTCGCCGAGCCTCCTCATGCGCTTCTCGAAGAGCGGGGCGAGCGACCGCACATGGCCGAGAATGTCGCGCTTCTGGTAGATCTCGATCGCCTTGACGCCGAGCGCGCAGCCGAGCGGGTGTCCGCCATAGGTGAAGCCGTGGCCGAACGTGCCGATCTTCGAGGTCTGGTCGACATAGGCGTCATAGATGTCCTGCGGCACCATCACCGCGCCGAGCGGGGCATAGGCTGAGGTCATCTGCTTGGCGGCGGAGATCGTCTTCGGCGTCATGCCGAGCGTCTGGCAGCCCCACCAGTTGCCGGTGCGGCCGAAGCCGTTGATCACCTCGTCGTCGATCAGGAAGATGTCGTGCTCGTCGAGCACTTCCTTGATCGCGGCGTAGTAGCCCTCGGGCGGCACGATGACGCCGCCGGCGCCCATGACCGGCTCGGCGATCATCGCCGCGATCGTATCTCCGCCTTCGCGCTCGATCAGGTCCCGCAGCGACTGCACAATGCGCGCAACGAACTCGGCCTCGCTCTCGCCGTCCCTGCCGAAGCGGTAGTAGTGCGGGCATTCTGTGTGCAGCACGCGGTCGATCGGCAGGTCGAAGCCGGCATGGTTGGCCGGCAGGCCGGTCAGCGACGCCGACATGATCGTCACGCCGTGATAGGCTTTCTGGCGTGAGATGATCTTCTTCTTTTTCGGCCGGCCAAGCGCGTTGTTCAGATACCAGGCGAGCTTCACCTGCGTGTCGTTCGCTTCCGAGCCCGACGAGGTGAAGAACACCTTCGAGATCGGCACCGGCGCCAGTTCCTTCAGCTTCTCGGCGAGCTCGATCGCCGGCTCGATGCCCTTGGCGCCGAAGATGTGGTAGTAGGGGAGCGTCCTGAGCTGCTCGGTCGCCGCCTCGATCAGTTCCTCGTCGCCGAAGCCGAGCCCGGCGCACCACAGGCCCGACATGCCCTCGATATAGCTCTTGCCGTGGGTGTCGTAGACATAGACGCCTTCGCCGCGCTCGATGACGAGCGTGCCCGTCGTCTTCAGCTTGTGCAGCGGCGTATAGGGATGCAGCACCGATTCGATGTCGCGGGTCTGCAGGTTGGTCAGGGGTCTGGTTTCAGCCATTTTCGCCTCCGAGGGAAGGCGCGACTGTAGCCTCTCCCGTCACCCGGGTTAAGAGCCGGGAACGGCTGGGCCAGAATGTTAGGCCAGATTGGTCCGATCAGGCTGCGACGGCGAGATGGTCCATCAGCCCCGCATAGGCGGCCACGATGCCCGCCACCGGATGGCTGCTCTGCTCGACCGTCTCGACGCGCAGCGTGTCGCCCTCGCTAGGCATGGTGACCAGCATCAGCAGGCGGTTCTCGCCCGCGCCGATCGCAACCGCCGCCACACGCTGGCAATCCGTCTCGGCCGGCATGGGCATGTCGAAAAGCAGTTCGCCCCCGACGCTGTCCACCGCGGCCGCGACCGCCGCCTCGAAGCCCTCCGATTCCACGTCCTGGAACTGAAGCGCGAGTTCAAAACCCATCGTGTCGAGCTTGTCGTCGGCGGGCGCATTCCCCGGCGCGGCAGGTTGGGATTCGTTGCTTGCCTCGGCGGTATTTTCTTCTGCAGCCGCCACTTCTTCTGCGGTCACAATATCCGACGCGTCCATCGTGAGCCTCATATCGCTCGCCCCGCGCCGCCCGGTCATATTCCTTAATGCCGAGAATGGCTCAATTGTGGCGGTGCAAAATCCTTCGCCTGAGACGAAACGCCAATCCGCAATGCGGCGAAAGACTAGACTTTCCGGCCATTCACGACACAATGGCCTCACAACACTTTCGGGAGGAAATCCATGCAGGGATTGATGCAGGAATGGCCGTTGCTGTGCAGCCGGATCATCGACTACGCCGCGCGCCAGCATCCCCATCGCGAGATCGTAAGCCGCTCCATCGAGGGGCCGATCGTGCGCACGACCTATGCGGAGGTCCGCGACCGCGCGCTCAAGGTGGCGCAGCGGCTGGAGCGGGACGGCTTCCGGCGCGGCGACCGCATCGGCACGCTCGCCTGGAATACGGCCCGGCACCTGGAATCCTGGTACGGCATCATGGGCATGGGCGGGGTCTATCACACGCTGAACCCGCGCCTTTTCCCGGACCAGATCGCGTGGATCATGAACCACGCTGAGGACCGGTGCCTGTTCGTCGATCTCACCTTCGTGCCGCTGGTCGAGAAGATCGCCTCGAAGATCCCGTCGCTGAAGAAGGTCATCATCTTCACCGACGCGGCGCACATGCCCGCCACCTCGCTGCTGGACGCGGTAGCCTATGAGGAATGGCTGGCGGAAGCCGACGGCGACTACAGCTGGGTCGATCTCGACGAGCGCGAGGCCGCCGGCATGTGCTACACATCGGGCACCACCGGCGATCCCAAGGGCGTCGTCTACAGCCATCGATCCAACGTGCTTCACGCCATGATGGCCATCCAGCCGGACGCGATGGGCCTTTCCTCGCGCGACTCCGTGCTGCCCGTCGTGCCGATGTTCCATGCCAATGCCTGGGGCCTGGCGCAGAGCGCCCCGATGGTCGGCGCGAAGATGGTGATGCCGGGCGCGAAGATGGACGGCGCCTCGATCTACGAGCTCCTCGACACGGAGAAGGCGACCTGTTCCGGCGCGGTGCCGACCGTATGGCTCATGCTGCTGCAATATCTTGAGGAGACGGGCAAGAAGCTGCCCTATCTGAAGAAGGTCGTGATCGGCGGCTCGGCCTGCCCGCGGGCGATGACCCAGAAATTCCGCGATGTCTACGATGTCGATGTCATCCATGCCTGGGGCATGACGGAGATGTCGCCGCTCGGCACGCTGGGCACCATGAAACCCGAATACGCGTCGCTGACCGGCGAGGAGCAGCTCGACATCAAGATGAAGCAGGGCTACGCGCCCTTCGGCGTCGACATGAAGGTCACCGACGACGAGAATGTCGAGCTGCCCTGGGACGGCAAGACGTTCGGCCGGCTGAAGGTGCGCGGTCCGGCCGTCGCGCGCGCCTATTACGGCGGCGCCGGCAAGGAGCAGTTCGACGAGGAGGGCTGGTTCGATACGGGCGATGTCGCCCATATCGACGAGAACGGCTACATGCAGATCACCGACCGCGCCAAGGACGTGATCAAGTCCGGCGGCGAGTGGATTTCGACCATCGACCTGGAAAACCTTGCCGTCGGGCATCCGGACGTGGCGGAAGCGGCCGTCATCGGCGTGAAGCACGCACGCTGGGCCGAACGGCCTCTGCTGGTGGTCGTCCGGAAGGCAGGTAGAAATCCGTCCAAGGCCGAGCTGCTCGCCTTCATGGAGGGCAAGATCGCCAAATGGTGGATGCCGGACGACGTCGCCTTCGTCGATGAAATCCCGCATACCGCGACCGGCAAGATCCAGAAGACGGCGCTGCGCGAAAAATTCAAGGACTACCACCTGCCGACGGAGGAAGCGGGAGCCGCATAGGTCGAAATTGAAGCGAAGAGTGTTGGCTGTGCCAGCCGGCTCTATGAAGCGGACTAGTGCGATGAGGGGGTGTTCCTCGACCAGCTATTCCGGGTTCAGAGCTGTGGAATGACCGCGCGCTTTGAACCGAAGACGTCCGGCGCGGCCTTGTGGTCGCGCCGGGTCGCCCTGTTTTCCCTTGTGCTTTTCATCGTGGCGGGCCTGGCGCATCGGCGCGGGCTGCTCGGCACCTTCGACTTCCTGTGGGTGTTGCTGCTGGTCGCCTGCCTTGCGCTTGCGGCGCTCCTTCTCGTCGCCGTCAGTTTCCGACGGGTGTGGGAAAAGGGCGACCGCGGCGGCGGCGCGGCGACCCTTGCGGTCCTGGTCTCCCTGCTCGTGCTAACGCCTTTCGGCTTCACCGCGGTCAGGTTCTTCCTCTATCCGCGCCTGAACGACATTTCGACGGACCTCCAGGACCCGCCAAGCCTGGCCGATGCGGCGAAGGCGCGGCACGGCCACATGAACCCGGTCCGGCCGATCAGCCGCGAGGCGGCCAGGCTGCAGATCGCCGCCTATCCGGAGATCACCGGCCGCCGCTACGGCGCCTCGCCGGAGGACGTGCTGAAGGCCGTGGACAAGGTCGTCTCCGACAAGGGCTGGCGGGTCCTCTCGCATCCGCCCTATGTGGACGGCGAACGTGAATATGTGCTGGAAGCCGAAGCCCGGACGATGCTTCTCGGTTTTCCCGTGGACGTGGCGATCCGTCTGACCGACGAAGGCGAATCGACCTATGTCGACATGCGATCGACCTCGCGCTACGGCGAGGGCGATTTCGGCGACAATGCCAGGCGCATCTCGAATTTCCTCGACGCGCTCGATGCCGCGATGACCGA
>JBQCFH010000233.1:0-5041 GCA_051959385.1 Rhizobiaceae bacterium
TGGCGGACAGGCTGCTCCGGAATTTGGCCCCGATGGACCGCCTGGCCTGGCGCTCCAGGCTGAACTTGAAGGGGCCGAAAGGCGTGCGCCGAAGGATCGGCGCCCATGCCTTGCTTGGCAACATGGCGGAAAGCGCAAAGCTGACCGACATACTGTTTCTCGAGCGCGGCAGTTCACGCGAGCCGAAGCTTCTGCCGGCCGATACGGATGAGATCGCGCGCCGGATGGCGGCCATCGTGCTGGCGGAAATCGAGCCCTATTCCTCCCTTCACCGGGAATGCCGGGCGGCCGGCATCGCGATCTTTCCTCCACCGGAGGAAGTCGAGCGCCGCGTCGGCGCCGTTCTTGCCAAGGCGTTCGAAGGCATTCCTGCCTTTTATCTGAGGACCGGCGACAAGCTCGATCCCGACCGGCTGACCCGAACCATCGCGGACCACGCCAGAAGGCCGGTCTCAAAGGTATGAGAGCGGGTCGCGCGAAGCCTCAGTTTCCGCGCGCGTCGGCAAGCGCGCCGGGGAACTCCGCGGCGAAGATGGCGATCTCGTCTTCCGGGCCGCAGCTGACGCGGATGGCGCGGTCGAGGACCGGCGCCATCGACTTCCGCACGAAGATGTCGCGCGCGATCAGAGCATTCATCACTTTCAGAGCGTAGGCGCCGTCGCCGCCGCAATCGATCGAGACGAAGTTCGTGGCCGAGGGCAGGGCGGTGAGGCCGTTCTCCCGTGCGATGCCGGCGATCCGGCTGCGGCAATTCGCGATCTTCGCGAGCGTCGTTTTCAGATAGGCCTGGTCCGCGAGCGCCGCCACGCAGGCTTCCTGCGTCATCCGGCTCATGCCGAAATGGTTGCGCACCTTGTCGAAGGCGCGGACCGTCTCCCTTTCGCCGATGGCGTAGCCGCAGCGCATGCCGGCGAGCCCGTAGGCCTTGGAAAAGGTGCGCATGCGAAGCACGTTCGGCCGCTCTGTGTCGAGCGGGGGCAGGGCGGAGGCCGGCGCCATTTCGCCATAGGCCTCGTCCAGCACCAGGAGCGTCGTTTCCGGCAGCGCCTCGATGAAGCGGACGATCTCGTCCGCCTCCCACCAGCTTCCCATCGGGTTGTCGGGATTGGCGAGATAGACGAGCGGCGCATTCTCCCGCCTCACCGCGTCGAGCAGCGACTGCAGATCCTCGCGGTCCTCTACGTAGGGCATGGCGACGAGGCGGCCGCCGAAGCCGGCGACGTGATAGTTGAAGGTCGGATAGGCGCCGAGCGAGGTGACGACCGGCATGCCGGGCTCGATCATCAGCCGCACGACGAGGCCGAGCAGCCCGTCGATCCCTTCGCCGACGACGATGTTCTCCGGCTTGACGCCATGATGGGCCGCCAGCGCCGCCTTGAGGTCGTGGTTCTCCGGATCGCAGTATTTCCACATCTCGCCGGCGACTTCGACCATGCGCGTCGCCACCTTGGGCGAGGCGCCGAAGCCGTTCTCGTTGGCGCCGATGCGGGCGCGGAACAGCCGTCCGCGCCGCCTTTCCTGCGCCTCCGGCCCGACGAAGGGCACCGTCGCCGGCAGCGACTGGGCAAGCGGGGTGAGGCGCGGGCGTTCGAGCATGAACCGGATTTCCCTCTCAAGAATGCGATGTCCCTAGCCGCAAAGTTTCGGTCCGGCAATTGGGGAATGCTGTGATGGAATGTGATCGCGTAAGAGCTGCCGACAGCGCCCTACGTTGCCCCCCTCTGTCCTGCCGGACATCTCCCCCGCAATGGGGGAGATCGGCTGTCAGAGCGGCCTTCACCATCTCCGAAGCTGCAGGAGGCGAGCAGGCATCGCGGCCGGCTGATCTCCCCCCTTGCGGGGGAGATGTCCGGCAGACAGAGGGGGGCGCGAAGGAGCGCAAGCAACCAAACGAACTGTCGGCTGATCCCGCATCGCACTAGATTGGCGGCATGGAAAAATCATCACCCGCACTGCCCGACTGGCCGACCGGCACGATCTTCACGGTCGGCCATTCGACGCTGCCTCTCGAGAGCTTCATCGACCTGCTGCGGACCTATCGCATCGAACGTCTCGCCGACATCCGCTCCATCCCGCGCTCGCGCCGCAACCCGCAGTTCAATGCCGATACGCTGCCCGCCGCGTTGGCCGAAGCCGGCATCGAATACCGCCCGATGCCCGAACTCGGCGGCCTGCGCCATCCGCATAAGAATTCGCCCAACAAGGGCTGGCGAAACGACAGTTTCCGCGGCTATGCCGACTACATGCAGACCCCGACCTTCGCCGACGCGGTCGAGGCGCTGATCCAGGCCGGCCGCGAGAAGCGCACGGCAATCATGTGCGCGGAAGCCGTGCCCTGGCGCTGCCACCGTTCGCTCGTTGCCGACGCGCTTCTGGTGCGGGGCGTTCCGGCGGTGGAGATCCTGTCGCCGACGAGCTGGCGGCCGCACGAACTGACGAAATTCGCAGCCGTCGAAGGGCTCGACATCACCTATCCGCCGGAGCGGGCCTCGCTGCTGTAGCGCTGCGCGCCCGCAACACAGCTCTACTCCGACGCCGGTTCCAGCGTGTTGATCATCAGCGCCGAATGGGCGTACGCGCCGCCCGCGCGCATCTCGGCCGCGACCCAGACCGCTTCCATCAATTCCTCCGGCGTCGCGCCGGCGCGCTTCGCGGCCTTGGTGTGCCCGGTGATGCAATAAGGGCATTGCGTGACATGGGCGACGGCGACCGCGATCAGCTGCTTGGTCTTGGCGGATAGCGCGCCCTCGGCAAAGACCGCCTTCGAGAAGGCCTGGAACGCCGCCTCAGCCTCCGGCGCAAGTTCGCGCCGCCTTGCCGCGATCTCCCTGGTGGCCTTCGGATAGAGCGTGTCGTTCATCGGAATCTCCCTGCCGAGTGCTGCGGAATTGCTGTTCCCGGCCGCGCTTGAATTCTTACCCGCCTCTCGCCGCCGGTAAAGCGCCCGGCCGCGCGATCACGCAAGCCACATGACGAAGACCATGCCGATGACGATGAGGACCAGGCCGCCGATCAGCATCGGAAGCAGCGTGCTGTCCTCCCCCGCGACGGACTGGACGCGTGCTGGCGCGGTGTCTCTGCTGTGCTCGCTGCGGTCGTTCATGGTTGTTCTCCGGTTTTCGATCGATACCGTGCGGCGGGAAGGGACTGTCCTCGCGCCCACGCGTCATGGGGTCTCAGCTATGATAGTCGGATCGTTAAGATGCACTGTCAATGCATCTTTTATGGCCGCGACAATCCGCACGATGGAATGGGCGACCTTGCAAAAGATGTATCGGCAGTGCATCTTTGCGCGGGGGCGCGGACGAAGGATGGCGGATGCGACTGACGGATTTCTCGGACTATTCGTTGCGCCTGCTCATGTATGCCGCGGCGCATGACGGCCGGCTGATCACGATCGAGGAAACCGCCGAGCTTTACGGCATCTCGCGCGCGCATCTGATGAAGGTCGCCAACCAGCTTACCCGCGCCGGCTACCTGGAGGCGGTGCGCGGGCGCTCGGGCGGCCTCAGGCTTGCCGGGGACCCCGCGAGCATCCGGATCGGCGACGTGCTGAGGGTGACGGAGCCGGACTTTGCGCTGGTCGAATGCTTTGGCGGCAGGAATGGCTGCCGGCTGACGCCCCGCTGCCGGTTGCGCGGGGTTCTGGGCGAGGCGCTTGCCGCCTTCGCAAATACGCTCGACCGCTACACACTTGCCGACCTTCTGCTCGCGCCTGAGGATTTCAGCATCCTCCCGGCCGCCTAGGTCTTGAAGTCGGCAGGGAGGGGCCGGATCGACGGTCCCGAAAGCCGCTCAACGCGCCGGTGCGTGGCGCAGCACCGTGAAATTCTCGCTGACCACATTGCCACCGGCGTCCACCACGGCCGTCCAGGCGCGGTTGCCGCAGCGCACGGTGAGCCGCTGCCGGCCTTCGTCCTCGCCAAGCCCCTGCTCGACCGAACTCCTGACATGGCCCGCCCTCAGGAGGCGGCGGAAGCGCTCGGTGCTCAGCGCGAAACGCTCCGCCAGAAGCGCCGGATCGAGAAGGAAATCGCCTTCGCCGTCGCGCTCCAGCGTGGTTGGTGGATTGGCCGGTCCTGACATCGGTGCGGCGCTGTCACGCATCTTTCGCTTAAAACATCGATTGACAATATATGTTTTAGCCGAGCATTCATGCAAGCGACAGCAGCGCGGGAAAAACCGCTGCGCCGGCGGCATCAGAAGCCGCGCGAGGTGGATGAAGGAAATGGACGAGAACCGCGATTTGGGCCGTGAGCACGATCCCGGCAGCCGCAAGACGATCCTCATCGACGGCAAGCCCCTGCCTCAGATGCTGGACGAGCGGATGATTCATGACGTGGTGCACGGCTTCTATGACAGGATCCGCGCCGACGATTTGCTTGGCCCCATCTTCAACGGCGTCATCAGGGAAGAAGACTGGCCGAAGCACCTGCAGAAGATGTGCGACTTCTGGTCCTCCGGCTTCCTGCGCACGGTGCGCTACACCGGCCGGCCTCTGCAGCCGCACCTCGTCATCCCCGACATCGGCGAGGAGCATTTCCGCCGCTGGCTGACGCTGTTCCGCGACACGGTCCATGCGACCTGCCCGCCGGCCGTGGCCGATCTTTTCATGCACCGCGCCATCCGCATCGCCCATTCCTTCCGCCTGGCGCGCGCCTTCCACCAGGGCGAAAGCACGCTTGCCATTCGGCCCATCCTGGAAGGGACGCTGTAGGAGGAAGGCGGCACGCGCTCCATCTCCGCCGGCCTCGGGCCGCGAAGCCCGACGGAGCGCTTCATGGGTCCGTGCTCGCCAGCGACCAATCGCCCACCCGTTCGGGTACCGATGCGAGCACGTGGGCATCGAGCGTGATGCCGAGCCCGGGTCCTTCCAGCACTCCGCGGTCCCCTTCGCCGGCCAGTCAGAATCGCCGAATTTTCGGTGAGTGACGCGCCGCAAGAGGCCGGCGGAGCCGGAGCTCGTGGCCGCGTTCTCCGTTCTTCCGAGCCCAACGGGCACGTCGTCCGCAGGGCCCGGCGGCGTTCAGCTTGCCGCCCT
>JBQCFH010000234.1:0-5344 GCA_051959385.1 Rhizobiaceae bacterium
GAGGGCTTCTACCGCGTCCGCAACGGGCTTGAGCCCTGCATCGCCCGCGCCGTCGCCTATGCGCCCTATGCCGACCTGATCTGGTGCGAGACCTCGAAGCCCGACCTGGAGCAGGCGCGGAAATTCGCGGAAGGCGTGCGCCGGGAGCATCCCGACCAGCTTCTCGCCTATAATTGCTCGCCCTCGTTCAACTGGAAGAAGAACCTGGACGACGCGACGATCGCGAAATTCCAGCGCGAGCTCGGCGCGATGGGCTACAAGTTCCAGTTCATCACGCTCGCTGGCTTCCACCAGCTGAACCACGGCATGTTCGAGCTGGCGCGCGGTTATCGCGACCGCCAGATGGCGGCCTATTCGGAACTGCAGGAGGCCGAATTCGCCGCCGAGGCACATGGCTACACCGCCACCAAGCATCAGCGGGAAGTCGGCACCGGCTATTTCGACGCCGTGTCGCTGGCGATCACCGGCGGCAAATCGTCGACGACGGCCATGCACGGTTCGACCGAGCACGACCAGTTCCGGCCCGGCGACAAGGCGGAATTCAGGCCCGCGGCCGAATAGCGAGAAGAGGCGGCGGCCTCGACCGACGGGGTCGCCGCCGACCTTGAGGGTACGCCCGGCAGGGCTGAAGAAGAAGGAGAACGTCATGGCATCGATCGCACGGGTCAAGGAACGGGCGGAAGAGCAGGCCTCCGCCATGAACAGCGATCAGCAGGCGGCCATCCGCATGATGGCCAACGATCTGCATCGCCTCAATCAGTCCGTGATGAAGGCCGTGGAAGCCGGCGTCTCGGTCGAACTCGTCCGCTCGGCCAGGCATCACGGCGGCAACGGAAACTGGGGCGACCTGCTCATTCCGGTCGTGGTGACCCAGGGCGCAGGCTAGGGGCGGCGGGCAGATGATGGACGCGGCCAAGTATTTGCCACGCTGTGCGACAACGTCCGTGGAAAAGATAAGCGCGTCGCTAAAGTCCGACCTTCGCCATAAAGACTATCTTAAGGGTGGGCCGCTACCTTTCTCAACCATACATTGAATCTGTTGGATGGCGGGCGCGATGCCGGGAATGTCTTTTGAGAGGCGTCGTGGTCTGGTCAACGGCGCGGGCGGGATCCGACCGGTCGGACAGGCTGCGAACCTTTCCCTTGTCCTGATCATCTGCTCTTCGCCGATCAACCGGATCGTCGTTTCGCGGATCGTCGAGCAGACCGGTCTCAAGACCGTATGCGAGCCTCCGCAGGCCGCGGTCGAAGCGATGTTTTCGCGGCAGCCCGGCCTGATCATCCTCGATTACGGCCCGGACGACGAGGAGCACCACGGGATCGCTCCGGCAATCGTCGACTACCGCCGCGCGTCCGGCAGCACGCTGCCGATGCTGATCGTGCTCTCCACCAAAAGCCTCTCGCCGGACTCGCCTTTCGCGAATATCGCCGACGCCGTGGTGGCCAAGCCGATCACACCCGATGCGCTGCAGCCCAAGATCGAGCAAATGGTCGAAGACGCCCGTCGCTAAACGGCGCGGCCCGCCCCTTCCCTTCGGCCCTTTCCTTCGCGCATTCACCCTCGCTATACTTGGCGGAGGGAAACAATTGGTGATCAATGGCTTCTGAAAGGAAAGCGGTCCGGCCGGCCGGCCGCGGAACGCGGGTTCGCAGGCCGGCTTTCGTCAAGAACGAGCGCGGCGTACGCAACTGGAAGGAGGCACGCGGCTGGCTCGAATGGCGCGGCATCGAGGACATCGAATGCATTACGCCCGACCAGGCCGGCGTCGCCCGCGGCAAGATGATGCCGACGAAGAAATTCACCTCCAACACCTCGCTGGCGCTGCCTTCGGCCGTCTTCATGGCGACGATCTCGGGAAGGTATCCCGATAACGGCAACGGCTTCGCCTATCCGGAGGACGACGGCGACCTGAAGCTGGTGCCGGACCTCTCCACGCTCTGCGTGGTGCCGTGGGAAGACGATCCGACCGCGCAGGTCATCTGCGACCTCGTGCACCAGGATGGGCGCAGCGTGGAATTCGCGCCGCGCAACGTGCTGAAGAAGGTCGTCGCCGCCTATCAGTCGATGGGCTTCCGCCCGGTCGTCGCGCCGGAGATCGAATTCTACCTCGTGCGCAAGAACCCCGATCCCGACTATCCGCTGGTTCCGCCGGTCGGCCGGTCCGGAAGGCCGATCGGCGGCGGCCAGGGCTATTCGATCGCCGGCGTCAACGAGTTCGACGAGCTGATCGACGACATCTACCATTTCTGCGAAGGCCAGGGGCTGGAGATCGACACGCTTATCCATGAAGAAGGCGCCGGCCAGCTCGAAATCAACCTCCGCCACGGCGACCCGATCGCGCTTGCCGACCAGGTGTTCCTGTTCAAGCGCACGATCCGCGAGGCGGCGCTGAAGCACGACACCTACGCCACCTTCATGGCCAAACCGATCCAGGGCCAGCCCGGCTCGGCCATGCATATCCACCAGTCCGTCGTCGATATCCGCACCGGCGAGAACATCTTCACGGCGGAAGACGGCAGCGAGTCGGACGCGTTCCGCTACTTCATCGGCGGCATGCAGCACCATGTGCCGAGCGCGCTCGTCATGTTCGCGCCCTATGTGAATTCCTACAGGCGGCTCACCCAGGCTGCCTCGGCGCCCGTCAACACGAAGTGGGGCTACGACAACCGTACCACCGCCTTCCGCGTGCCGCGCTCGGAGCCGGCGGGCCGGCGCGTGGAGAACCGCATCCCCTCCTCCGACGCCAACCCCTATCTGGCGCTCGCGGCCTCGCTCGCCTGCGGCCTGATCGGCATCAAGCAGAAGGAAATACCGGAGCAGCCCGTCGGCATTGCCGCCAACGAGGACGAGATCGAATTGCCGCGCGGTCTGCTGGAGGCGGTGGAACTGTTCGAGAAGGACGAGGCGCTGGCCGAACTGCTCGGCCGGCCCTTCACCTCCACCTACGCGGCGATCAAGCGGGCCGAGTTCGAGACCTTCATGGAGGTCATCAGCCCGTGGGAACGGGAATTCCTGCTGCTGAACGTGTAAGGCCTCGAGCCGCAAGGCTCGCCCTTGCGCCAGCTCACCCCACCCCCTTCGGCCGGACCCTCCCTTCAAGGGGAGGGAAAGCGCCGGCCGTGCCGCTTTCCTCGCCTGACGAGGGGGAGGGCGATCGCATATGGAAATACCCCCACCCCTAATCCCTCCCCACAAGGGGGAGGGGGACTTTGCTTAAGCGCTGTATGGCGCAAATTTCGACGATTTTAGCTGGGAAAGCGATGTCGGCGTCTCCCTCCCCCGTGTGGGGAGGGGACAGGGGTGGGGGTAGGAAGCCACGCAAATTCCATATGCGATTGCCGTGCCCTCGACGGGGAGGGTTGTCTCACGCTCCCGCCAGTTCCTTCACCTATTTCATGTCGTCGAGGAATCTCTTCCGCTCCGCCTGCTTCGCCGCCTCGTCCGGAATGCGCAGCAGGTATGACGGGTGGACGGTGACGAAGACCCTCAGCCCGTCGTCGCGCTCGACCGTGGTGCCGCGCAGCTTCGTCACCGGCACCGCCTTGCCGAGCAGCGATTGCGCCGCCGTCGCGCCGAGCGCCACGGCGAGTTCGGGCCGGATCAGCTTCAGTTCATTGTCCAGCCACCAGCGGCAGGCCTTGATTTCTCCGGCATTCGGCTTGGAATGGATGCGCTTCTTGCCGCGCGGCTCGAACTTGAAATGCTTCACCGCATTGGTGACGTAAGTCTTTTTCCGGTCGAAATCGGCTTCTTCCAGGACGGCGTCGAACATCCTGCCGGCGGGTCCCACGAACGGCCTGCCGGCCAGATCCTCCTGGTCCCCGGGCTGCTCGCCGACGAAGATCACGGTCGCGCTTTCCGGGCCCTCGCCGAAAACGGTCTGCGTGGCGTTCGCCCACAGATGGCAACGCCGACAGGTTTCGGCCTCTTCGCGCGCCTCGCTGAGGCTCTGCGGCGCGTCCGGATCGGCAGCATTCCCGAAAAGATTGGTTTGTGCTTTCCCTCGTGGAGAGGCGGCGCTCATCACGGTCTCCCGTTCGGTGCCTCACCGGAACGGCAATTGTCGCCTTGGAGTTCCGCCCGAAGCGTGTCTCCCGATCCGACTGCCGCTTTCACGAGACATGCTTCAAGCGCTGATGTCGATGATCCCGCAGTCGCCGGCCTCGCTGCCAAAGGCGAGGCGCTTGCCCTCGCCGTCCCAGCGCATCGAGGTGATAGCGCCCTTGCCGGGGCGGCGCAGCAGCACCTCCTTCTGGTCGGCGATGCGCGCGGCCAGCACCATCCCGTCCTGGTAGCCGATGGCGACGATCTCCTCGGTCGGATGGCAGGCGACGTTCGTCACCATCGTGTCGCCGCGCGTGCCGAGCTCGGCCGGCGCCTTGCCCATCGGCCCGTCCTTGCCGGTGAACGGCCAGACGATGGCGGCCGGCGCGCCGGAGGTCGCCAGCCAGCGCCCCTTGGCCGACCAGGAGAAGCTCTTGATCTTGGCCGGATAGCCGCTCATGCGCATGTGTCGGCCGTCGGCGAGCCGCCAGCCATGCAGCGCGTTCTCCTGCATGGTGGTGACGACGTAGTTGCCGTCCGGCGAGAAGGTGATGCCGGTATGCGCGCCGGCCCATTCGAGCTCGAGCGGCTTGCCCTCGGTGGCGGGGAAGGTCAGCGTCGCGCCGTTATAGCGCGCGATGCCGAGCCGCATGCCTTTCGGCGCGAAGGCGAGGCCCTCGACGGAGCGCGGCGATTCAAAGGCGCGCGTCTTGCCGTCGCCGAGACGCACGGTCGCGGTGCGGCCGGTGGCATAGGCAACGGCGCCCTGCGGGCCGGCGGCGATGCTGGTGATCCATTTGCGGCCGTTTTCGGCGAGGACATTCACCGTGCCATCCGGCGAGAGCGCGGCGACCTTGCCGTCCTCGCCGCCCGTCAGGAAGGCGGCGTTGTCGAGGGACGGAACGGCGCAGAGCAGGCCGTCATGGACTTGCGTGGTTTTATGGCCATGGTCGAGGCGATGGACGGCGCCGTCGGCGAGCGCGAAATGCGGAACGCCACGAATAAAGGCGGCGGACACGCAGTGGCCGTCGAGGTCGAGCGGGGCGACGGTGGGCATGGTCAAGCCATGGCCATCGCGAAAACAGGGAGACGGGCGCGAAGGGACGCTGACATAGCCGATAGAGTCAATTCGTGTTGTCGGCCAAACACGCGTCAAAACTCTTCCTCAGCCGCTCCGCGTCGAGCTCGCGGCCGATGAAGACGAGGCGGCTTTCGCGCTTCTCGCCGTCCTTCCAGGGGCGCTGGTGGTCGCCCTCGATGATCATGTGCACGCCCTGGAGCACGTAGCGATCCGGATCG
>JBQCFH010000235.1:0-2949 GCA_051959385.1 Rhizobiaceae bacterium
CGCTGGCGGGCGCCCGCTTTGTCGGACGGACTTGGCCGTACCACCGGTACGACCGCGCCGTCCTCCTCGCGGATCGCCTCGCCATCGGAGAAACAGAACTGCTTCCAGCTAAGCATGAAAGGCTCTAGCGACGGAACCGCAATTGAAATTAGGAAATGGAAACGAAAAAGGCGGGGAGGGGACCCCGCCTTCCGCTTGCATCGCAGGCAGCGCATGCCGTGCATGGCCGCCGGTACATCCGTGGCTCGCGGTGCCGGGAATTCTCAGCCTTCGCTGAAGCGCCGCCGCCCCGGAGCAATCCGTCCGGCCATCGCGGCGCCGCCAATTCCCCGGCCGCGCTTGTCAGCCCGCGGCGCTGAGGTTCTGCGCTGCGGACTTGCCGGTGCGGCGGTCCTGCGCGACCTCGAAATTGACCTTCTGACCTTCGGCGAGGCCGTTCATGCCGGAGCGCTCCACGGCGGAGATGTGTACGAACACATCGGGTCCGCCGGCGTCCGGCTGAATGAAGCCATAGCCCTTCTGGTCATTGAACCATTTGACTGTTCCAGTCGCCATTCCTGTATTCCTGTCGTGTTTGCCTAGATCTGGCCCTTGCGGACCGGTGGTCGAGATTTTGGAGATAGACGTCAGCAAACGCGGCCAGAGTGGAAGTGGCGCGGGCCTTCGGATCGATCGGCCGAAATCAACGGGCACGCATATAAGGCGGGACCGGCCGCGAGACAAGTGCGGCCGTATCAGGCTTTACGAATGTGCTGAATGTTCTATCTCTAGCGGGGCCGCCTTGCGGGTTATGGAGTTTCCTCAAGGCGTGGGGTTCGTGCCGTCGAGGCGCGGCCGGGAGGCTATCATGAAAAGGCTGATCGTTGCTTCGCTTCTGGTGCTGGCGGCCTTTCCCGCACATGCCATCTCCCGGTACAACTCGATGGGCATGAGCTGCGCGGCGGCGCAGGACCGCATCGCGCGGGAAGGCGCGGTGATCCTCCGCTACCGCTCGCCGCGCCATCCGAACCTCACCCTCTACAATCGCTATGTGGTCGATGCGCGGTTCTGCGCGCTCGGCGAGGGAACGGTGGTGGAGGCGGTGCCGACCAGGGATAATCCGCAATGCGTCGTGCTGATGTGCCGCGACATCACCTACGATTTTCCGGGCGACTGACCTTCAAGCACAGGCACGGCCCGGCCGCCGGCATGCGGCAATCTCCTCTCAGAACGCGAAGGATCGCTGCGCGGGCGGCGGCGGGCCGACATGCACGCCCTCCATCCTGAGCAGCCGCTCCTTGGCGACCGAGCCGCCCGGCGCCGAAAAGCCGCCGATGCGGTTGCCCGCCGCCAGGATGCGGTGGCAGGGCACGACGATCGGCACAGGGTTCTGCCCGAGCGCCTTGCCGGTCTCCTGCGCGCGGCCCTTGTGGCCGGCCGCTTCGGCCAGCCCGCCATAGGTCGTGGTCTCGCCGAAGCGCAAAGCGCGCGCCGCATCGTAGATGGCCAGGCGGAAACCGTCGACGCCGTCGAGGTCGACCGGAACGCCGGAGAAATCGACCGGCTCGCCGGCGCCGTAGCGCTTGAGCAGCTCCGCCGTCGCCGCGATCGGTGCGGGCATGTCGGCGCTCTCCACCGCCGGGCCGCCCAAGGGGGAAAGCAGGCGGCGCTCGGTTCCCCGGCGATCGTGCGCTGGAAGCTGCACCCGCACCACGCCGCGCTCGCTCCAGGCGATGCCGATCCAGCCGATAGCGGTCTCGACCAGAGCGTAGGGAACGGTCGGAATGTTGGTCGCGGTCATGATCGCGCCTTTCTGGCATTGCCGGAACAAACCATAAACGTTCGATGCCGGCAGGAGCAATCGGAATCCACGGTAAATTTAAGGACGGCGGGCGTTCCAAACCACCCGAAAGTAGCGCGCGCTGCGGTTGCAAGCTGATTCGCTTCGTGCATTGCGATGCCGGGCAAGCTGGGCTAAGGGAGAATCGGGCAGCGCAAGAGGTTTTGCTTTCGCGGGGGCGCGAGGGTCTTTGTTTATGCGCATTTGCGTTCTTTCCGGCCTGCTGCTGGCTTCCGCCGCGCTGGCCGGCTGCACGACCAGCGACATGGGAACGGGACTGCCGGGCGTGGCCTCCGTCGTGCCGACCCCACGCCCGGACACGGAAACGGCATCGGCTTCCACGGAAGGCCATGGAAAACTCGACAGGCTGATCGCGGCCTACTCCGCCGCCTACGAGGTGCCGGCGAGCCTCATCCACCGCGTCATCAAGCGCGAGAGCAATTACGATCCGAAGGCCTACCACGCGGGCAATTACGGGCTCATGCAGATCCGCTACCGCACGGCGAAGGGAATGGGCTATGACGGCAGCCCGCACGGCCTGCTCGATCCGGCGACCAACCTCAAATATGCGGTGAAATATCTGAAGGGTGCCTGGCTGGTGGCGGGCGGCAGCGAAAGCCGCGCCGACCGGCTCTACCAGCGCGGCTATTACTACGACGCCAAGCGCAAGGGCATGCTCGACGAGGTCGGCTGGGAGGGCTCGGCGCTTGCCGCCGCCAAGCCGGACGAGGAGGCCGCGCGGCCCGGACCAACGGTGGCGGCGGCATCGCTCGAAAGCACGCAGCCTCTGGCCGAGCCTCAAGCCGCGACGTCGACCGTGGCGGCCGAACCCGCATCGAGCCGCTTCGGCGAACCTGCCGCGAGCCGCGCCGCGCCCGTCGTGACCGCGTCGGCGCCGGCGACCGCGATCGGCTATGCCAGCGCTTCGCCTACGGCGGGCGAGATCGCATTGCCGGGCGTGGTGCAGGCGCCGCCCGAGCGGCCGAGGCTCTGAGCGTCCCTCGATCTTTCCGGGATCGTTTTCGCCGATATCGGCAGCCTCCTTCGGGCCGCCAAAAGCTTCAGCGGGTGATGTTGCAGTCGCCGCCGGCGCCCTTCTTGCCGGTGTAGGAGACGCTGAGCGAGCCGTC
>JBQCFH010000236.1:0-41128 GCA_051959385.1 Rhizobiaceae bacterium
AGGAGGCGCCACCGACAACGAAATCTGCCTCGAGCTCAGCTTCAAGGAACGCGAGCCGAACGATCGCCAGGTCATCCCGCAGATCGCCGAAAGCGTCGCGTTCTGGGCGCCTTACATCGATACCGGCGCGCAGTATCTGAAGGTCTGAAGAGCCCCGCTATGCCGCGACCGTTTTCCTTCATGACAGCGACCGAGATCGTCTTCGGGCGAGGCGCGTCGGCGGAAATGCCGGCCCGGATCGCGGCCCTGGGCCGGTGGGTTCTTCTGGTGCACGGAGCGAGCCGTGCGCGCAGCGACGCCTTCGCCGCGTCGCTGGAAGCCGCGGGCTGCGCGCTTGCCCGGTTCGCGGTGCCGGGCGAACCCGACATCGCCATTATCGAGGCGGGAATCCGTACGGCGCGCGAAATGTCTCCGGAGATCGTGGTGGCCGTCGGCGGCGGCGCGGTCGTCGACGCCGGCAAGGCGATCGCCGCTCTGATCCCTGCAAGCCGACCGCTCCTCGACCACCTCGAAGTGGTCGGCAAGGGGCTGCCGCTGGAGCATGCTCCCCTGCCCTTCGTCGCCATCCCTACGACGGCGGGGACCGGCGCGGAGGTCACGCGCAACGCCGTCATCGGCGTGCCCGGGCAACGGCGCAAGGTCAGCCTGCGCGATGCCCGGATGCTGGCGCGGCTTGCGGTCGTCGACCCGGCGCTGACCGACAATTGCCCGCGCGGCGTCACGCTCGCTTCGGGTCTCGACGCCATCACCCAGGTGATCGAGCCGTTCGTTTCCACCCGCGCCAATCCCCTTACCGACGCGCTCGCCATCGACGCAATCCCGCGCGGCTTGGCCGCCCTGCGGCGCCTGATGGAAGGCGAGGATCGCGCCGCGCGGAACGAGATGGCGTGGGTCAGCCTTTGCGGGGGCCTGGCTCTTGCCAATGCGGGGCTCGGCGCGGTCCACGGTCTTGCCGGGCCGCTCGGCGGCCTGACGGGGGCGGCGCATGGCGCGATCTGCGGCGCGCTTTTGCCGCATGTCCTGGCCGCCAACCGTCGGGCGGTCGCGGATGAGGCCATCGCGGAAAGGCTCGACCGCATCGGCGCCTGGATCAGCGAAGCCTTCGGTCTGGCGTCTAGAACGAGCCTGGACGCGGCGGCGCGGCATCTCGACCGATGGTCGCGGGATAACGGCCTTCCCGGGCTGACGCTCGACGCGGAGACCCGGGCCGAGGCGGCGAAGGCGGCGGCGGCGTCCTCCTCGATGAAGGCCAATCCCGCCGCCCTCTCCCGGGACACGCTCGAACGCATCATGGAGGCTGCGGCCTGAGCCGCGGATAACACAGCATGGCGAGGCGCACGACCGGACCCGATCCCGACCAATCGCTCGCGATCCGCGCGGCCTGGCTGCACTATGCCGGCGGCCTGACGCAGGCCGCCGTGGCGAAACGGCTCGGCCTGCCGTCCGTCAAGACGCACCGCCTCATTGCGAAGGTCGTGGCCGACGGCGTGGTCAAGGTCTCGATCGATGGCGAGATCGTCGAATGCGCCATGCTCGAGGAAGATCTGTGCCGGCGCTTCGGCCTGGATTTCTGCGAGGTGGCGCCGGATCTGGGCGAGGAGGGCCTGCCGCTGCGCGCACTCGGCCTCGCCGGCGCCGGCTTCCTGCGTCGCGAGATCGAGCGCGGCGAGGATCGCGTGATCGGCGTGGGCCACGGCCGCACGCTGGCGGCCGCCGTCCATCAACTGCCGCGCTTCGACGCCGGCGGGGTGCGTTTCGTCTCGCTGCTTGGCGGGCTGACGCGCGACTACGCGGCCAACCCACATGACGTGATGCACCGGCTTGCCGAAAAGACCGGGGCGCCGGCCCATGTCCTGCCGGTCCCGTTCTTCGCCAATTCGGCGGAGGACCGCGAGGTGCTGCTCGCCCAGCGCGGCGTGCATGCGATTTTCGACATCTCCAACCGTGCGACGCTGAAATTCGTCGGCATCGGCACGGCGGACGCCGGCGCCGAACTGGTGGCGACCGGCATGATCGAGCCGCGGGAAATCGCGGAAATCACCGCGGTCGGCGGCGTGGGCGAAATGCTCGGCCACTTCTTCGATGCGCATGGCCGCGTGCTGGAGACCACGCTGACCGCGCGCACGCTCGCCGTCGACCTCGACGGCCAGCCCGGCAGCCGGATCGTGGCCATCGCCGGCGGGCCCTCGAAGGTCGAGGCTATCCGCGCGGTGCTGCTCAGCGCCCGCCTCAAAGGGCTCATCACCGACGAGCGCACGGCGCGCGCACTTGCCAGGGATTGACGGATGACGGAACGGCCGCAGGTCTGGATCGGCACCAGCTGGAAGATGAACAAGACGCTCGCCGAGGCGCGCGCCTTCGCAAGCGGCCTGCTGACGGACGCCGCCGGCGATCCGCGCATCCAGCGCTTCGTGATCCCGCCCTTGACCGCGGTGCGCGAAGTGAAGGCGATGCTGAAGGACACGTCCGTCAAGGTCGGCGCCCAGAACATGCATTGGGCGGAGGACGGAGCCTGGACCGGCGAGATATCGCCGGTCATGCTCGCCGATTGCGGGCTTGACATGGTCGAACTCGGCCATTCCGAGCGTCGGCAGCATTTCGGCGAGACCGACGAGACCGTCGCGCTCAAGGTCGAGGCGGCCATCCGCCACGGGCTTGTCCCGCTGGTCTGCATCGGTGAAACGCTGGCCGAACGCGAAGCGGGCCGCGCGCGCGAGGTGCTGGCAGCGCAGGTGCGCGGCGCGCTGGCGAAGCTCGACGCTCGCCAAAAGGCCGCCCCTATCCTGCTTGCCTACGAGCCGGTCTGGGCGATCGGCGTCAACGGTTCGCCGGCAAGCGCCGACTATGCCGACGCCCGGCAGGCGGAGATCCTAGCCGCCGCCGAGACGGTGCTCGGACGCCGGGTCCCGTGCCTTTACGGCGGCTCGGTCAATGCGGAGAACTGCACGGAACTCATCGCCTGCCCGAACATAGACGGGCTGTTCATCGGCCGCTCGGCCTGGACGGTCGAAGGTTATCTCGACATCCTCGCCCTGTGCGCCGCAACACTCTGAAGGAGAAGACCATGAAACTGGCAATTGCAGGAGACAGCGCCGGCGAAGGCCTGGCCAAGATCCTCGCGGAGCATCTGAAGGAGAAGCACGAAGTCTCGGAAGTGTCGCGCACCGACGCCGGCCCCGATCCGTTCTACGCCAATCTTTCGGATCGCGTGGCCAACGACGTGCTCGCCGGCAAGTACGACCGCGCCATCCTGGTCTGCGGCACCGGCATCGGCGTCTGCATATCGGCCAACAAGGTGCCCGGCATCCGCGCGGCGCTGACGCACGACACCTATTCGGCGGAGCGCGCGGCGCTGTCCAACAACGCCCAGATCATCACCATGGGCGCGCGCGTGATCGGGCCGGAACTCGCCAAGTCGATCGCCGACGCTTTCCTGAAGGAGACGTTCGACCCGAAGGGACGCTCGGCCGGCAATGTCGCGGCCATCGATGCCGTCGATGCGAAGTACAACGCACGGTGAGCATCGCCCGCGGCCGGCAAGCCGCTTGCCCGTCACCGCTCAGGGCCTTTAGTCTGCCCGCCGGGAATCCGCGGAGAGAACCATGAGCCTGACGCAGAAGCTCATCAATGACGGCAATGCGGCCGTCGACGAGATGCTGGCCGGCATCATCGCGGCGCATCCGGAGCATCTGTGGCGGCCGGACCATGCGCCGCGCGCTGTGGTCGCGAAAAACGGCCCGCGGCCCGGCAAGGTGGCGCTCGTCATCGGCGGCGGCTCCGGCCACGAACCGACCTTCCTCGGCTATGTCGGCAAGGGCCTCGCGGATGCGGCGGCGATCGGCAACGTCTTCGCCTCCCCTCCCCCGCAGCCGGCGGTCGACGCAGCGATCGCAGCTAACAGCGGCGCCGGCGTGCTCTTCATGTACGGCAACTATGCCGGCGACGTGATGAATTTCGACATGGCCTCCGAACTGCTCGAAATGGAAGGGATCGAGGCGCGCACCGTGCTGACCACCGACGACATCGCCTCCGCCCCCCGCGAGGAGCGCGAGAAGCGCCGTGGCGTCGCCGGCAATGTCTTCATCTTCAAGGCGGCGGGCGCCGCCGCCGACATGATGATGCCGCTCGACGAGGTGGAGCGCATCGCGCGGCACGCCAACGACCGCACGTTCACGATGGGCGTGGCGCTTTCCTCCTGCTCGCTCCCGCAGACGCGCCGGCCGAGCTTCGACCTGCCGCCCGGCCAGATGGAGATCGGCATGGGCATCCATGGCGAGCCGGGCGTCAGGCGTGGGCCGCTGCGCAGCGCCGATGAGGTGGCGGACGAGATCATGGACGCGATCCTCGCCGAGATGAACGCAGCCGCCGGCGACCGCGTCGCGGTGCTGGTCAATTCGCTCGGCGCCACGCCGCTGATGGAGCTCTACATCCTCAATGCGCGCGTCGCCGAGCGGCTGGACACGGCCGGACTCACCGTGCACAAGACGCTCGTCGGGCCCTATTGCACGTCGCTCGACATGGCTGGCGCCTCCATCACGATCATGCACCTCGACGCAGAGCTGCAACGTATGATCGACCATCCCTGCGACTGCGCGATGTTCCGGAACTGACTGCCATGGAATTCGCGACACAGGATCTGAAGGGCCTTCTTGCCGCCTTTGCAGAGCGCATGTCGGCGGAACGGGACGCTCTTTGTGCGCTCGACGGCGCGATCGGTGACGCCGACCACGGCATCGCCATGGAACAGGGCATGAAAGCCGCCGCCGAAGCCGCGCGGCAGGTCAACGGGACGCTGCAGGACGTCTTTAACGCCGCTGCCAAGGGCTTCCTCAACGCGGTCGGCGCGTCGTCGGGCCCGCTCTACGCCACGGCTTTCCTGCGCGCCGGCAAGGCGGCGGGCCCCCGCGCCTCCATGCCGAGCGACGAGCTTCGTTCGGTGGTCGCGGCGATGCGCGACGGCATCCAGCAGCGCGGCAAGGCCGAACCCGGCCAGAAGACGATGCTCGACGCCTGGGCGCCGGCGGCAGAGGCCGCGACGCGCGGCCAGGACGCCGGCGCCATCGCGAAAGCTGCCCGGCAGGGCGCCGAAGCGACCCGCGCGATGGTCGCCACGCTCGGGCGCGCGGCACGGCTGGGCGACCGCTCGCTCGGCCATCCCGATCCCGGCGCCGTCTCGGCGGCCATGCTGATCGAGGAGATCTGCGGCGCTATGAAGGACGCCAAGGCCGGATAGGCAGACGCCCCCGCCTGCCGAACCCATCGGCAAACGATTGCTATGCCCAACGGCGGCGTTCAGACGGGCGGCCGCCGCTTTCTCCAGGGCGCGGCGCGCTCCAGTTGCGCGGCAAGGCGGAAAAGCAGGTCCTCCTCGCCATAACGGGCGGCGAAATGACAGCCGATCGGCAGGCCCTCGCCCGACATACCGAGTGGCACGGACATCGCCGGCTGGCCGGTGACATTGAAAAGCCAGGTGAAGGGAATGAAGGCGAGCAGGCGATCCATCCATCCGTCCGCATCGTCCGTATCGGTCGCGAAGGTGCCGATCGGCTTTGGCGGCGTGGCGAGCGTCGGCGTCAGCCAGACATCGTGGTCCTGGAAAAACCGGGCGATGCGCCGGCTCTCCCGGTGCAGCGCCTGCAGGTGACGGATATAGACGGCCGCCGGCATGGCGAGGCCCTGCTCCGCAACGGCGCGGGTGAGCGGCTCCACCAGCCCTTCGGCCGGCAGGCCGCCGCCGGTGACGCGGCCCACATTGGCCGCCGTATTGGCCTGGAAAACCGCCAGGAAGCCCGCCCGCAGCGCCTCGACGTCGAATTCCGGCGCGCCCTCGGTCACCTCGTGACCGAGTTCGGCGCACAGCTTCGCCGCGGCCTCGACCGCCGCGCGGCAAGCCGGATCGACCGGCGCGCGGTCCGGCGCCTCCGCCGAAAAGGCGATCCTCAGCCGGCCCGGCTCCCGCTTCGTCTCGGAGAGATAGGAGCGCGCCGGCGGTGGCGGATAGTACGGATCGCCGGGCAGCGGTCCGGCGGTAGCGTCGAGAAGGGCGGCGCTGTCGCGCACGCTCCAGGTGACGGCGTGCTGGTGCGCCAGCCCGGCAAGTCCCTCCCCGCCTTCCGGCCCGGCCGTGATGCGGCCGCGCGTCGGCTTCAGGCCGAAGAGCCCGCAGCACGAAGCGGGGATGCGGATCGAGCCGCCGCCGTCGGTCGCATGCGCCATGGGCAGGATGCCGGCAGCGACGGCGGCAGCCGAACCGCCGCTCGATCCGCCCGGCGAGCGTTCCCTGTCCCACGGATTGCGGGTGACGCCATAAAGCGCCGGTTCGGTAGCCGCGGCGAGGCCGAATTCGGATGAATTGGTCTTGCCGAAGATGACCAGCCCCGCGCGGCGGCAGCGGGCGACGATCTCGCTGTCGGCCGCGGCGATGTTCTTTTCGAGCAGGCGCGAGGCGGAGGTCGTCGCCGCGCCCTTCACCGACACGACCAGTTCCTTGATGACATAGGGCACGCCGGTGAACGGCCCTTCGGGCAGCCCGGCCGCGATCGCCCGCCGCGCCTCGTCGTAAAGCGGCGTGACGATGGCGTTCAGAGCGGGATTGCGTTCCGCTGCGCGGGCAAGCGTCGTCTCCAGCACCTCATCCGGCTTGACCTTATGCTTGCGGACAAGCTCGGCCAGGCCCATCCCGTCATATTCTTCATAGTCCGCGATCATTAGGGCCCTCCCTGCCACTCGGATTTCGGCATCGGCTCGGCGGCTTCCAGGAAGGGCGGCACCGCCGAGGCGAAGCCGGCGCAGTCGAGCGAGCCGAGCGCCAGCCTGCCCCTCTCCATCCTCAGGCGCACCCGGCCGTCGTGGTCCGCATAGAGGTCGGGGTGCGACGCCAGATGGGCACGCGCCTCCGCCTCCGGCCGCCCGCCGAAGCCGTCGATGAAATGATGGGCGTTGCGCTCGACATGGGTGAGGCCGAGCAGATTGACGAGCGCCAGATCCTGCTGGACGGAGAGGCCCGGCTCGGTCGTCAGGTCCTCGGCCGACATGAAATAGCGGCCGGGCGTGTCTCGATTCCAGACGGCGCAGCGCGCGAGATTGAGGATCGACTTGTAGAAGCCCTTGCAGTTCTTGGACGAGACGCCGGCATAGCCGAGCTGGCGGGCGCGCGGAAAGGAGGAAAGCTCGCCGTCGGATTCGTCGATGATGACCGGCGCGAAGGCGGCGAGCGCTCCGACCGGCTTCGACAACGCTTCCGAACGGCGGATGGGCTGCTCGACATAGAGCGTCGATGCGAAGAGCCGCGAAAGCTTCGGCCTCTCCCGCGCGCCGGCGAGGAACGCCGCCGTGCTCTCGGCATCGCCATATTGCTCGTTGCCGTCCAGGGTGACGAAATAGGGCTCGCTCGCGCGATCGAGCACGGACGCGATGCTTTCCAGCCTTTCGATGTCGGCCTCCGCCGCGCCGCCGACCTTCAGCTTGAAATAGCGGTTTCCGTAGGTGGAGATCACCTCTTCCAGCGTTTCGGGCAGGCCGTCGCCGATGCGCTCCTTCTGGTCGGCCCGGGTGATCGGGTCGAGGAGCCCAACCGTGTGGCGGACATCGATGCTTGCCGCGGGCGACAGGCCGGCGAAGAAACGGTCGAAGTCGAAGCCGGCAAGCTCCGGCGCGATCCGGTGCGGCGCAATGCCGGTGAGATTGGCGCGCATCGCGGCATAGAACGACACGCCTTCCAGCCGGCAGAGCGCGTCGAGCACCGCGCGGTCGAGCAGGGCCGGACCGTAGCTCGCGATGAGGGGATTGAGACCCAAGCTTGCGCAGGCCGCCATCTGGTGCTCATAGCTGTCGGCGAACAGGCCGAAGGCGGTCGAAGGGGAAGTAGCGCAATAGGTTGCAACCGCCAGTTCCAGCGATTTGCGAAGCTGGTGGTGGTTCTGCGCGTCGGTGAGCGCCAAATTCTTGTCGAACCATTTGGCGCCGAGCGCTTCGGCTGCGTAGCCGGCCCCCTCGCGTCCGTCCCCCAGCCGGATGCGGACCTCGAGGATCGCCTGTCGTCCGTGCGTGGCGGTGGTGACGCCGAAGCGGAACGGCATGCGCATTTTCGTCGGCCGCTCGAAGGACGAGACGCTGACGACCTTGACAAGCGGAGCGGTCACGCCGGCGCCCGGCGCCCCGCCGCGGCGGGCTCATGCGATTGCCTGCCGGTCAGTAGGTCGTAGATGTCGAGCGAATATTGGCCGAATTCGGCCGTGGCGCGCGTCTCGACCGTGCGCGGCCTCGGCAAGGCGACATCGAAGACGCCGGCGATGCGCCCGGGCCTCGGCGACATGACGACGATGCGATCGGAAAGGAAAACCGCCTCGGGAATGGAATGGGTGACGAACAGGATGGTCTTGCGCTCGCCCGCGCCGGCGCCGGCCTCGCCCCAGACGCGCAGCAGTTCGAGGTTCATCTCGTCGCGCGTCATGGCGTCCAGCGCGCCGAAAGGCTCGTCCATGAGAAGCAGCGGCGGATCGAGAAGCAGCGCGCGGCAGAGCGACACGCGCTGCTGCATGCCGCCGGAAAGCTCGCTCGGCCGCTTGCCGGCGTAGACCTCCAGGCCGGTCAGCTTTAGGAGTTCGTGCGCCCGCTCGCGATAGCGGGCGGGACGCAGGCCGGCGAGTTCGGCCGGCAGGAGCACGTTGTCGAGCACGGTGCGCCATTTGAGCAGCACCGCCGCCTGGAACACCATGCCGACCTTCGGGATCGGCCGCACCACCGGCGCGCCGTCGACGACGACGCTGCCGCTGGTCATCGGCCGCAACCCGGCGATGACGCGCAGCAGGGTCGATTTCCCGCAGCCGCTCGGGCCGACGAGCGAGACGAACTCGCCCTCCCGCACCGTAAGCGTGATGTCGCGCAGAGCCTCGACCGGGCCGCTGCCGGTCTCATAGGTCATGCCGACCCGGTCGAGCTCTATCGACGGCTTTGCCAAGCGCCTATCCATTGTCGCTCTGCCGGTCATTGCACCGGCATCGGCATCTCGACCTTGGGCAGGAATTCGGTGGTGTAGATGTCCTTGCAGTCCACCTTTTTCGGCAGGCCCATATAGGTGTTCACCAGATCGACCGAGCTGCACATCTTCTTCTCGTCGATCCAGCCGATCCCGTGGTCCTTGTAGCGTTGCGTAGCCATCAGATCGAGGCCGAGCTTCATGTTGGCGCGGATGAGGTCGACGTCGATCTCGGGCACGCGCTTCTTGAAGATCTTCAAGGCCGCTTCGGGATCCTGCATCACGTCGCGCCAGCCCATATAGGCGGCTTCGAGGAACTTCTTCAGCACCTCGGGCCGTTCCTTCATGGTCTTTTCGCTCGCCATGATCGACATCGAATACATGTCGAAGCCGAAATTCGACCACGGCATCATGACGACATTGCCCTTGCCCATCGGCTTTTCGTAGAGCGGCAGGCCGGTAGTGTAATCGGCGACGGCGTCGACCCGCTTCTCGGCCAGCGCCGCGATCTTGGCGGCCGGCTCGACATTGACCCAGGTCACCTTGCTCGTATCGATGTTGTTGGCCTTGGCGAAGGCCGGCCACACCTGGCGCTGGCCGTCGCCGGGAGGCGCGCCGAGCGTCTTGCCCTCGAGGTCCTTCGGCTTCCTCACCGGATTGTCCTTCGAGGAGAAGACGTTGAGCGGGGTCTTGTCGAAGACCATGCCGACGACCTTGATGCTGGTGCCGCGCGCATGCGAGGCGATGACGACGGCGCTGTCGGCGAGCCCGGCATCGGCACGGCCGCTATCGACCTTGGCGATCGAATCGCCGGACCCTTTCGAACTCTCCAGCGTCACGTCGAGGCCGCGGTCGGCAAAGTAGCCCTTGTCGAGCGCCACCCAGTAGGCTGCGTGGTCGCCTACCGGGAACCAGTTCAGCGCGAACTTGAATTTCTCCGCGGCGAGCGCCGGACTGGCGAGCAGTCCGGCAAGCGCGGCAAGCGTCAGGACCTTTCTGAACATATTCCTTCCTCCCTTGGTTTCATTGCTCCCGGCCCTCCGCCCAGGGCGCCAGCACCCGGGACAGGACCGCCACGGCTCCGAAAAGGACGAGGCCGAGGATCGATATCCAGATCAGCGCGCCGAAGGCGAGCGGCGTGTTCATGCTGCTCTGGCTGGTGATGATGACGTATCCGAGGCCGCTCTGCGAGGCGACGAACTCGCCGACGATGGCGCCGACGACGGCGGCCGTCGCCGTCACCTTGAGGGCGCTCAATATGTAGGGATAGGCGTTCGGGATGCGGATCTTGGCGAAGACCTTCCATTTCGGCGCGTTGAAGACGCGGCCGAGGTCGACCATGTCGTCGTCGATCTGCGAGAGACCGACCGCCGTGTTGATGACGACCGGGAAAAAGCCGATCAGCGCGCCGATCATCATGTTCGGGACGATGCCGTAGCCGAGCCATAGGAGAAAAAGCGGCGCCACCGCCACCTTGGGTAGCGTGTTGACGAAGACCAGGAAGGGCATCAGCGCCCGGCCGAGCACGGAGGACCATGCAATCAGCGTGCCGAGGAGGATGCCGGATGCGGCCGCGATCAGGAACGCGCCGAAGATCGCCACGCCCGTCACCCAGATATGCCCGGCCCAGTTGATCTCGCCCGAAAACATCGATTCCAGCACGGTTGCCGGCCCGGGAAGCAGATATTCGCGCACGCCGAAGACCGTCGTCGCCAGTTCCCACAGGACGATCACACCGACGAAGAGCAGGATCGCCGGCAGCGTCTCGAAAAATTTCCTGCCGAGCCCCTTCATAGGCTGACCCTCACGGCATTGGCGCGCATCCATTTTTCGTCGACTTCCACGCCGAGACCCGGGCCCTCGGGCAGGTCGACGCTGCCGCCGCCCTGCCAGACGCGGCGAGCCAGGAACGGCGTCTCGATATATTGCGGTCCGTTCAGTTGTAGCGGGTTGATGTCGAAGGCCGCCGCCAGATGCAGGCCGGCGGCAAGGCCGAGATCGGTCTCGGTCAGGCCCGACAGCGACAGGCCGACGCCGGCGGCCTCGGCCGTTTCGCAGAGCCGCCGCGAATGATGGAAGCCGGCATTGCGCTGCACCTTGGCGACCGCTACGCCGATCACGTCGGCGCGCACATATTCGATGAGGTCGGGAACGGAGCGCAAGGTCTCGTCGATGCCGATCTCCACCGGACTCTCCGCCACGAGCTGGCGGTAGCCGGAGAGATTGAGGCCGTCGAGGGGCTGCTCGAAGAGCGTGACGCCGTAATCGGCGAAGCGGCGCGATTGGCGAAGCGCGGGCGCCAGCCGATAGCCGCGATTGGCGTCGACCTGGAGCGCGCGGTCGCCGATCGCCTTGCGCGTCGCCGCGACCAACGCGGCGTCTCCCGCCTCGCCATGCATACCGATCTTCACGTCGAAGACGGTGTAGCGGGCATCGATCCCTTCCCGCGCCTGCTTCGCCCCGTCCGCCGGATCGGCCACCGATACCATCCAGGAAAGATCGAACCGCGTGCGCCTACGGCCGCCGAGCAGCGCGCAAACGGGCAAGTCGAGCGTATGGCCGAGCGCGTCATGCGCGGCCACGTCGATCGCCGATTTGGCGAGCGGCGAGCCAATCGTCCCGCCCGGCGCGATCGCCCGCTCCATAGCATGGTGGAGCGCGTCGAAGTCCCAGAGTTCGACGCCGACGACGGCCGGCGCGAGGTATTTCAGGATGGTCGAGACGATCGTCTCCGTCGTCTCGTAGGTCCAGCGCGGCGTCGGCGTCGCCTCGCCCCAGCCGACATGGCCGCCTTCCGCTTCCAGCCGAACGAACACGCGCGGCGAGGGCATCCCAGGTTTGCCCGCGACCCCGCCGGCGAGCACGAAGGCCGTCCGGAACGGGAACTCGATGAGGAAGGTCTCGATCGCGGCGATCTTCATGGCGTCAGCCCAGCCAGCGTTCGCGGTTCGCCGCGACGAAGGCATCGTCGGAGAGATCGGCGTGTTCCCTGCAGACGCGATCGATCGCCTCCTTCTGGCCCGGGCTCAGCCCCTCCTTCGGATCGAGGCACCAGATGCCCTCGAGCAGGCCTTGACGGCGCAGCACCTCGTGGCAGCCGGCGATGCAGCCGTGGAAATTGTTCGCTACATCGAAGAAGGCGCTGTTGCAGTCGGTCACGCGGCTGTCGAGCGCCAGTAGATCGGCAGGCACCGCCTTTTCCGCCGCGGCTTTGCGGCAGCGCTCGTAAAGTTCGATCGCCTTCTTCGTCCACACCGACCAGTGGCCGAGAAGCCCGCCGACGAAGCGGACCGTGACGGGCTTCGCCTCGCGCATCGCAACGAATGGCGTGACCAGGTCGAGCACGATATGGTCGTCATTGCCGGTGTAGAGCGCGATGCGCTCCTCCGCGCCCGCCTCGACGATCCCGCGCACCACGTCGAGCGTGCGGTAGCGATTGAAGGGCGCCACTTTGATCGCGACGACGTTTTCGATCGCCGCGAAACGTGTCCAGAATTTTGCGTCGAGTTCTAGGCCGCCGACGGCCGGCTGGAGATAGAAGCCGGTGAGAGGGATCTCGCGCGCGACCGCCTCGCAATGCTCGATCAACGCATCCGCGTCGCTGCCCTTCATGGCGGCGAGGCTGAGCAGCCCGGCATCATAGCCGAGCCGCAGCGCCGTCTTGGCCTCTGCAAGCGCCTGGCTCGTACGACCGGCGAGCCCCGCGACCATGGCGAGCGGCCGGTCGGTCCAGTCGCTCGCCGTCTCGGCGGCAAGCGCCAGCACCTCCTCGTAGAGCCCCGCCTCGCGGATGGCGAACTGCGTCGTGTGGACGCCGACCGCGAGCCCTCCGGCGCCGGCGTCGATGTAGTAGCGCGAGAGCGCACGCTGCCTGCGCCGGTCGAGCCGGCGACCGGCGTCGAGCGCCAGCGGGTGGGCCGGAATGACCGTTCCGCGCTTCAGGATCGCCAGGGAATCCGCCTGCGCCATCAGCCGAACTCCGGCCCGGCGCTGACGAAGAGCCTGTCGGTCGCGCCGAAGGGCTGCGAACGGCCGAACGCCATGCGCGAGAAGCTGCGCTGGCGCGTGAAGCCGCGCGCCGCAAGCCAATCGCCGATGCTTTTCTGGAGCACCGGGACGTCGATGAAGACGGCGCCCGAGACCGCGCCAAGCGCCGCGCCGAGCAGCTTCAATGCCTGGGCTGGCGTTCCGGCAACGAGCGGGCCGAGTTGGAAAGCGCGGCGGCCGCGCCTGACCAGCAGGAAACCCGAGCGGTCGTCGAGCAGGAAGGCATGGCTGCCGGCACGGCCGGCGAAATCAGCGATGACGGCTCGCCTCGGAGCGCCGGTCGCGCCTGCGTCGAGGGCGGCAATCACCTCCGTGTCGCCCGGCGCTGCCGGCCGCACGCTCGCCGCGGCTGGCGTGCCTGCGGCCTCCGCCTCGCCCTGCCATCGCTCCAGTCCGAAAAGGACCTCGAATCCCTGCTGGCTGTAAACGGTCTCGCCGGCGGGCGTCGCATCGAGAACCGGGACAAGGCCGAGCCGTCCGATATGTTCGACGCAAAGGTCGACAAGCCGGGTGGCGATTCCCTGGCGGCGCTGCGATCGCGTCACGAGAACCATGGACAGATAGGCCAGATCGCGCTCGTAGGGCAGTGCGGCGGCGGTCGCCACCAGCCGCCCGTCCGCGTCGCGAACGCCAAACGTGCGGCCTTCCTCGATGAAGAGCCGCCAATCGTCGGCGTTCTGGTTCCAGCCCGCTTCGTCCGAAAGCCTCAGGCACGCATCGATGTCGCGCGCCTGCAGATCTGCGATGGCGAGAACCTCAGAAGTCGCCATCGCGGACCTCGTACTTGGTCGGCTTGTTGTGGCTCGGTCCGCCGCGCGCCACCCAATCCGCCACCCAGTCGAGCATGGCGGCGAGCGGCACCGCCGGATAGCCGAACAGCTTTGCCGCCTCGGCGCTGTTGGTGAGCCAGGCGGTGGCCGATTCCTGTCCGACGATCCTCGGCTCGACGTCGAGCCTGCGGCCGAGCTCCTCCGCCAGCCAGCGCACCGAAAGCGTCTCCGGGCCGCTGACATTGAGCGGCGTCGTCGGTGTCGTACAATGGAGCAGCGTGCGCAGCGCCTGCGCGTTGGCATCGCCCTGCCAGATGACGTTGACATGGCCCATCATGGCGACGTCGATCGGCGTGCCTTCCTTCACCCGGCTCGCGAGGTCGTGCAGCACCCCGTAGCGCAGGTCGATCGCATAGTTCAGCCGGAACAGCCGGCCCGGCGTGCCGAAGCGCGAGGAGAAGTGCTCGAACATGCGCTCGCGCCCGAGACAAGATTGCGCGTATTCGCCGCGCGGTCCGGGTGGCGTCGATTCGAGAGCGCCCTGGCGGAGCACGTCGACCAGCGGATAGATGTTGCCGGTGGAAAAGGCGACGATGCGCGAGTCCCGGAAAGTCGACGCAACGATCGCCGGCACATGCACGTTCATCGCCCAGGTCAGCGGCTGGTCCTGGCTGGCGCCGAACTTCCGCCCGGCCATGAAGATGACGTTCTTTGCGCGCGGCAGCGCCTTCACCTGATCCTCGTCGAGAAGATCGGCCGCGATGGTCTCGACGCCGAAGCTTTCGAGCCGCTCGCGCAATCCGGCTTCACTGAAGCGGGCAACGCCGATGATGCGCTTCTCCGGCGCGGCGTTGCGGGCCATCCGCGCCAGCGTCGGCCCCATCTTGCCGGCAACGCCGAGGATGAGGATGTCGCCGTCGAGAGCCGCGAGATCGGCAATGAGCGCCTCGTCGGGCTCGGAAAGGAAAGCTTCCAGTTCCTCCACGTCCTTGAAGGACGTGGGCAGCCCGTCGCGGCGGCCGCTGCGATGGGACGAGGTCCCGTGCCGGGTTCCGGCAGCCTCGGCCGAAAGGGCCCCCGAAGCCGATGCCATGCGTATTCCTCCCATAGTCCGGCTTGGACGCTAGCGCGTCCGCGAACGGTTTTCAACCATTTGGTTGAAACCTTTTTCGCTCAGCCGCTCTTTGCCTGGACCGCCTCGATCAGGGCGCGCAGGCGGGCGAGCGCGCGGCGCGTCGAGGCGACCGATGGAGCGAGATGCGGCTCGACCGCGATCGGTCCGCAATAGCCGTCCGCCTTGAGCGCCCCGATCTGGCCGCTCCAATCGACATCGCCTTCGGCCAGCAACTCCCAGCTTCCGTCGGGATAGCGCCTTGCATCCTTGAAATGAACATTGCGCACATGCCGGCGCACCGCGGCGTAGCCGTCGGGGAAAGGCACGTCCCCCTCGATCAGCGCGTTGGCCGGATCCCAGTTGATGCCGAGGGACGGATTGCCGACGCGCTCGACCAGCGCTGCCGAACGCGCCCCGGTGTCGGCCCAGAAACCTTCCTCCGTTTCGACCAGCAGTTCGAGACCGGCGGCGGCGGCGCTCTCCGCTGCCCGCGCCAGAGTCTCGACCACGGCATCATGAGCCGGGCCGGCCGCCCTGTCGCCCCGGCTGAAGCCGAAGGCGATCAGCGCCCTTGCGCCCAGTTCCAGCGCAAGCTCGATCGATTCCGGCAGCAGCTTGGTCAGGTGATCGTCGACGGTGGCGCGAACCTGGTCCCAGGCCTCGAAACGCTCCCTGTCCATCCAGCCGAGATTGGAGCGCGCCGGTTCGTCGTCCGGAAAGGGGCATTTGAACAGGCCG
Source organism: Rhizobiaceae bacterium (assembly GCA_051959385.1). Lineage (GTDB taxonomy): Bacteria > Pseudomonadota > Alphaproteobacteria > Rhizobiales > Rhizobiaceae > Mesorhizobium_L. Next base: position 15,647 of record JBQCFH010000236.1, read on the forward strand.
GGCGATAGCGCGGTGACGGTCACGCCGAAATCCCTGACGGCTCGGACAAGGCGGCGGCGCAGGTGCGGGAGCAGGCGCGGCACGCGGGCGTCGAAGACGCCGCGCAATTCGAAGTGCGAGACGCCCCATTCCAGGCCCAGTTCGAACGCCGTTTCCGGGTCGCCCGACAGTTCGTCCGTGACGATGGCTGGGATCATGCAGCTCTCCTCCCATTTGCGGGCAGGGCAATCGCAGATGGCCGAATCACCCCCACTCCGGTTTGCGAAGCAAACCGGAGTGGGGGTTGAATTCCATATGCGATAGCCCTGCCGGGCAGGGGGAGAGCTTACCCACGTTACCTGGCTTTAATCAACCGAACGGTTGAAACTAGATCACCCTCGCCTCGGCCTACGGCTTCAATCCCGCAAGCGTCAGCTCGACGATGTGCTTTCTGTAGGAGCGGACGGAATTCGGATGCGTAAGGTCGCGGCCGAAGATCGCCGACATCGTCAGTCCGTTGGCGAAATAGAAGAAAGTCATGCCGGCGATGGAGACATAGAGCTCGAGCGGATCCACCCCGGCCCGGAAGACGCCCTCCTCGGCTCCCTTGCGCAGCGTCGCGGCGATCAGTTCGAGCAGGGGGGAATTGGTGCGCAGAGCCAGTTCCGAGCCGCGCACGTGACGCGCGCCATGCGCGTTTTCGTCGGCGAGCATGCGGATGAAGTCGCGATGCTCGTCCAGATAGTCGAGCGAGAAATCGATGAGGCGGGTCATCGCTTCGCGCGGCGGCAGCGCCGTGAGATCGAGTTCGCGCTCGAGCGCACGGATCTCGGCATAGGTCGCTTCGAGAGCGGCCTTGTAGAGTTCGTCCTTGCTGCCGAAATAGTAATAGACGAGTTGCTTGTTGGCGCCGGCGCGCCGCGCGATACGGTCGACACGCGCGCCGTCGATGCCCTTCTCGCCGAATTCCGCGCGTGCGGCGGCCAGGATCATGGCCCGGGTCGCTTCCGGATTGCGCTTGCCCTGGGGCGCTTGTCTTCCGCTCGGCCTGGCGTCCATCGTCCCGCTCCTCGACGTCATGCCGCCGTCGCGGCCGTTCGCGGCACATTCGTGCGCCGCCGCTCCATCAGCCCGCGCAGGTAGCCCGCCGCGCGCGCCGCAACCGCCATCCCGTCCGGCTCATAGATGAACGGCTCGACCGCGGCGGTTCCGTCATACCCATGCGCCGCGAGCGCATCGAGGATCGGGCCGAAAGCGAGCGCCCCTTCGCCGGGTCCGCGCCCATTCGGATCGTTGAAGTGGATATGGCGGACCTGGCCGGTCGCGATCCAGCGCCTTAGTTCGGCCGCGACGTCCTCGCCGGCCCGCGCCGCCGCGGCGCAATCCAGCATGGTGGCAAGGCCGGGCGAGCCCACGGCATCGACGATCGCGGCCGCCTCCCCGACGGAATGGATGAAATCGCTGTCGGAAGGGGCCAGCGGCTCGATAAGGTAGAGGACCCCTGCCTCCGCCGCCGCCTCGCCCATCGCGGCGAAGTAGTCGCTAGCGCGGGCACGGCCCTCGGCCTCGCTTCCGGGCTCCAGGCGCCGTTGCGCCGGCGAGCCGTGGACGAGATAGGCGGCGCCCAGTTCGGCGCACAAGCCAACCAGGCGACGTCCGAAATCGAGCGTGCGGGCCATAACCGCCGGGTCCGCGCTGGTGATCGACAGACCGGGCGGCGCTGCGAGCAGCCAATGCAGTCCGGTGATCGCGACGCCCGCCGCCGCCGCGGCGGACCTGACCTCCGCTACGCGTGCCGGAGGGAACTCGGGCGGCTCGAACAGGGTAAAGGGCGCGACCTCCAGCCCGTCATAGCCGACCGCCGAGGCAAACGCGCACTGGCGCGGAAAATCGAGCGCGCGGATGACTTCGTTGCACAGGCTGAGCGTCGCGACCATGCCCAATCCCATAGAACAACGAGGGACCGGATGCCAGCCGAAGCGTGAAGCGGGGCCACAGGCGAGGCGACGGTGCTGCCGCCAATGCGGCCATTATTTCGAAAGCTCGATCCAGACCGGGGCATGGTCGCTGGCATGCTCCCATCCTCTGACCCCACGCTCGACGCCCGCGCTCCGCAGGCGCGTTGCTACGGCGGGGCTCAGAAGGAAGTGGTCGATCCGCAGCCCTGCATCGCGGGCGAAGGCGTTCCGGAAGTACTTCCAGAACGTATAGATCCTCTGGTCCGGATGGAGATGGCGCAGCGCATCGGTCCAGCCTTGCTGGACGAGACGGGCATAGGCCTCGCGGACCTCCGGCCGAAACAGCGCATCGTCCCGCCACCGCTCGGGAGCGTAGACGTCGAGGTCCGTCGGCATGACGTTGTAGTCGCCGGCCAGGATGGCGGGGACGTTCATCTCGATCAGCGATCGAGCGTGTTCCGTCAGTCGTTGAAACCAGCGGAGCTTGTAGTCGAATTTCGGCCCCGGCGCGGGGTTGCCGTTTGGAAGGTAGAGGCAGCCAATGACGATGCCGTTGATGGCAGCCTCGATGTAGCGGCTGTGGCTGTCGTCGGGGTCGCCGGGCAGGCCGCGCCGCGTTTCCAGCGGCTGCCTGCCCCGCGCCAGGATCGCGACGCCGTTCCAGCTCTTCTGCCCATGCCAGATGGCGCCATATCCGGCTTTCTCGATCTCGCCGATCGGAAAGCGCTCGTCGGGAGACTTCAGTTCCTGCAGGCACACGATGTCCGGCATCGATTCCGACAGCCACCCGAGCAGGACTGCAAGGCGGCCGTTGACGCCGTTGACGTTGAACGTGGCGATTTTCATCCGGCGGCGCGCTCCCGTCCGATCGGCCCACTCGTCCCCGGCCGCTCGGCAGCCCGGTCCTCCTCAACGCTCTGCCAAGGCGAGGGTTTCTGCTGCACGACCGGCTTCAAGGCTTGCGCAGCGTTCGGAACGTTATCGAATAGCGATGCGCGCTGACCGGCGGAATACTGTGCTCCCATTGGTTGCGAGCCGGTCCGGTCATCAGATAGGCCGATCGGGGTTCCACAACGATCGTCTTGCGTTCCCATCTAGAGCCGTTCTTGCGCCGCAGCCGGAAGCTGCACGGGGCCAGCAGCGAAACGCCGGCCACCTCTTCGAATTGCGGCTTGTCCCGGTGCCAGCCAATACCCGCACCCTCGCGGTATTCGTTGATCAGCACCTGCGCGAAGGCGCTGGCCGGGCGGCTGGCGAACTCGGCGACCTTGTCCCAGAGAGGCATGAGAAAATTCGGGATCGGCGCCGCCTCGACCACCGCTCGGCGGGTGTAGTCGTAGCGGAGGCCGAAGCCTACTATCCGGCGGTTGGCGAGATGTCCATGAAAGTCGAAGGGCTGGAAGGCGAGCTTCTCCATCTCGCGGACGAGTTCCGACTCTTCTTCCACGGTGATCAAGTCTGCCCGATATCGGAATCCTTCCGGCACGTCGTCCGAACGGCCGAAAAGGTCGCTCTGCATCATAGCCGGGAGAGAGCTTCGCAACGATGAATGCGGCATCGCCTCTAGATGGCACGACCGGCGTCCGTGGCAAGCCTGCTCGAGCCTGCGGACGACCTATGGAACGAAGCCGAGAAGCCGACAGGATCTACATCTGGTCATTGTAGGGAGGCTTGAGGTTTGCGACCAGGCGGGCGATCTCGGAGAACGTCGGCAGGTCGGCCTCCGGATTGCACTTGTTGCAGACCTGCAAGACGCGAATTGGAAAGTTGATGGCATCGCGCGACGCCGGCGAGAGCTCCGATGACCTCTCTTCGCCAGTCATGTTTGACTGGGCCTTGACCAGCGCGGCATCGATTTCATCGACGCCGAGAATGCCTTTTCGCACCAATACGTGGTTGATCGCCGCGACCGCCATCATCAGGCCTTCGAGCTGAAGGTTGGCTACGTTCATGGCTTTCTCCTCCTGATCCGCATCAACGCGTGAACGAGGTGCGGCCAACTCTTCTCGCCATTTGCCCAGGATCGGCCCGGAGGACCGGCGCGCAATCTAGTGCCAGTACCGGCCGGATCGTGCCGACGACTGCCCGCACAGCCAGCCGATGAAAAAGCCTGCGGTGCCAATCAGGATGGCCGTGGTCGAGACGGTACCGATGTTCTCACGCACCACAGTGCCGGCCTCTCCGGCGGCATTTCCGACCCGTTCTCTCGCCTCGGAATAGAGACCCTTTGGCTGATCCACTTTGTCCGGGTCCATCGCAATGTGCTTCTCGAACTCGTTGGCCATTGAAGTTCTCCGGTTGGTGGCCAAGCAACATCCGGCCGGCAAGCTTTGTTCCATCGCGCCGCGCATGCGGTTCCGGAGCCTCACCCTGTCACCTCAGCCGTTAGCCGAGGCGCTCGGCCTTCGCTGCCGCGGCGAGCTTCCCCCAGTCGAACACGACGCCGACCCCGGGCTGGTCGGGCGCCAGCGCCAAACCGTCCCGCAGAGAAAGCGGCCTGGTCGTGTAGGCGTCGATGTCAAAGCTGTGCGCCTCGACCCAGCCTGCATTCGGCTGGCCGGCAACCAGGCTGACATGCAACTCCTGCATGCCGTGGCTGCACACCGGGATTCCGGCCTTGCGCGCGAGCGCCGCCACGCGCAGCCAGCCGGTGACGCCGCCGCAATTGGAGGCGTCCGGCTGGATATAGGCGAGCTTCGACCAGGCGAAGGCATGCTCGAATTCCTCGATCACATGCAAATTCTCGCCCATGGCGAGCGGCATGCCGGTGGCCTCGGCGATCGCGCCGTAGCCCCTGTAGTCGTCGGGGATGATCGGCTCCTCGAACCAGAGCAGATCGTATGGCGCAAACGCCTTCGCCGCCTCGACCGCGCGAGGTACGTCGAGCGCATAGTTGGCGTCGACCATCAAGGTTATATCGGGGCCGATAAGCTCGCGCACGGCTTTCACGCGCGCCACGTCCTCCGCCAGATCGTCCTTCCCGACCTTGATTTTCACCGCATTGAAGCCCGCTGCGAGGTAGCTCTCAATGCTGGCCAGCAACTGGCCGAGCGAGAAGTTCAGGTCGATGCCGCCGCGATAGGCTTTCGCGGTCGCGCCGGTGCCCCCGGCCATCTTCCAAAGCGGAAGTCCCTCGCGCCTGCCCTTGAGATCCCAGAGCGCAATGTCGACCGCGGATATGGCGAAGGAGGCGATCCCCCCACGCCCGACATAGTGAATGTGCCAGAGCATGCCGTCATAGAGCGCATCGATGTCGCGCGCGTCGCGCCCGATCAGAAAGGGCGTCAGATCGTGCTCGATCATCGCCCTGATGGCGTGGCCTCCCTTGCCGCCGGTGTAGGTGTAGCCGGTGCCCTCACTGCCGTCATGCAGCCTGAGCGTCACCGTGACGAGCTCGAAATGCGTGTGAGCGCCGTGCTTCGCGTCGGTCATCACCTCGCGCAGCGGCACCCGGAAAAGCTGGACCTCGACGTCCCTGATCTCCGTGCGGCCCACATTGCCCTCCGCCGATATTGTCCCGCAGAAGCGGCCTGACGCCCCCGTTTGGTCCGACCATAGTTGCACTGGAAGCCGCCCATGCGCAACAGCGAAAGCATGCCTCTGTGCCATTCACAGCAGAAATCGGCCGCGACTTGAAATTTTGGTCCGACAAAACATCCATACCTCTTGCGCTCTGGTCCGATTTCCGCGTTAATAGCCGCCGCAACGGGAGCAGCGCGTGCTGAGCTTGGGAGAGCATCAAGGAATGCGAGCGGTGGTCGCGGCGGCGCGCGCGGCCGATGCGATGGTGATCGACATCGAGGCCGGCATCGTGTCCGGGAAGCTCGCCGACGGCAGCTTCCTGCCGGCCGAGCGCGAACTCATGTCGGAATACGGCGTCAGCCGCGGTGTCGTGCGCGAGGCGATTGCGCGGCTGGCGAGCCGCGGATTGGTCGAGACCCGGCCGCGCTTCCGCCCGGTGGTGCGGCGGCCTGGGATTGATGCGGCGCTCGGCGCGCTGGAAGGCGTCGTCGGGCCCCTGCTCGGCGACCGGACGGGCGTGAAAAACCTCTACGACACGCGCGTCTTCCTCGAAGCCGCCCTCGCCCGCAATGCGGCGATCAATGCACGCAAGGACGACATCGCGGCGTTGCGTGCGGCCCTGGCGGCAAACGAGGCGGCCATCTCCGACTCCGAGGCTTTCTACACGACCGACGTAGCCTTTCACGCAGCGCTCTACGAGATCGCGCGCAATCCCGTCCTGCGGGCCGTGCACAAGGCCTTTACCGCTTGGCTTTCGCCGCACTGGCTGCGCATGCCGCGTTCGCCCGAGCGCAACCGCGTGAACTATCTGAGCCACCGCGACATCTATACGGCGATCGTCGAGCGCGATCCCGAGGGCGCCGAGCAGGCGCTGCTGAAACATCTGTCCGCCGCATGGGAATATGTCCGCGGCACGTTCGAAGAAACTTGAGGCCGGCGGGAGGACGGCCAGCATGACCGAGAGCTACGATCATATCGTGGTAGGCGGCGGAGCGGCGGGGTGCGTGGTCGCGGCCAGGCTGGTGAGAGCGGGAAGGCGGGTGTTGCTCCTGGAGGCCGGGCATTCGCACCACCATCCGCTGCTCGACATGCCGCCGGGCATCTTCAAGATGATCAACGGCTCCAAGTTCATGCGATATCATCGCACCGAGCCGCAGGAACACCTCGACGGGCGCGTGCACGAGATTTCCCAGGGGAACGTGCTGGGCGGCGGCACGTCGGTCAATGCGCAAGTCTATATGCGCGGCCGCCCCGCCGACTATGACGAGTGGGACGAGTTGCTGCGCGGCAACAATGCCGGCATCCGCTGGAATTGGGGCGCGGTGCTGCCGCACTTCACCGGCATGGAAGGCAATAACCGGCTGAACAGCGATCTGCACGGCAGCGACGGACCGCTGCTGGTTTCCGATCCCGGCCATATCGACGACGTGTCCCGCTGGTTCGTGCAGGCCGTGCAGGGGCTCGGACTGCCTTACAACCACGATTTCAACGGGCCGTCGCAGCGCGGCGTCGGCTTCTACCAGTTCATGAACCGGCGCGGAAAGCGCAGCAGCGCCGCCTACGCCTTCATCGAGCCGCTGGCGAAGGACCCGAAGCTGACCCTGAAGCTCAACGCCGCGGCGAGCCGGCTCCTGATCGAGAAGGAGCGCGCCAGGGGCGTCATCTATACGGACGCCGCCGGAACGCAGCACACGGCCCATGCCGACGGCGATATCATCGTTTCCTCCGGCGCGCTTGTCTCACCGAAACTGTTGATGTTGTCGGGCATCGGCCCCGCCGATGAACTCGCCCGTCATGAAATTTCCTGTGTCGTCGACCTGCCCGGCGTCGGCGAGAACCTGATCGACCACCCGGAAGTGCCGATCATCGCAACCACCAACGGTCCCTACGGCTACTACAGGCAAGGCGAAGGCTGGCGCATGATCAGGAACGGCCTGCACTTCAAGCTGTTCGGCGCCGGCACGATCCTCTCAGCCGGCGTCGAGGCGGGCGCCTTCGTCAACCCCGCCGATCCCGAGGGGGAACCCACAATCCAGGCCTTCTGCGTGCCGCATGTCTATCTCGACCGCGATATCCTCACCCTGGTCGAGAATACCTATGGGCTTACGGTCACCACCGTGGTTGTGAAGCCGAAATCGCGCGGCTTCGTGAAGCTTCGCTCGGCCGACCCGAAGGACATGCCGATCGTCTCCCCTCACCTGCTCAAGCATCCGGACGACATGAAGGAGATGATCGCCGGCCAGCGCTATTTCCTGCAGGCGTTCCACACACGGCCTTTGGCCGACCGCATCAAGACCGTGGCGGTGCCGAAACAGGACGAACTCTCCGACGACGCCCTGGCCAAGCACTGCAGGCGCTTCGTCAAGACGAATTACCACCCGGCCGGCACCTGCCGCATGGGGCCGGACAGCGACCGCATGGCGGTGCTGGACGCCGCCATGCGCGTGCGCGGCGTCGACGGCTTGCGGGTCGCGGACATGTCCGTCTGTCCCAATATCAACGCCGGCAATACCGCGGCGCCGGCCATGATGCTCGGCGACCGGTGCGCCGGCTTCATCCTGGAGGCGGCATGATGCTTTCCGCCGCCGAGATCCATCACCAATACCTGATCGCGGCGAGTTCCATGATCGGGTTGAAATCGCGTAGGATGTTCACTGTCGGACAAACGCGCTAATCTGGGAGGAAAGAGCATGATCATTACCCGTCGCAAACTGCTTATCGGCTCGGCTGCCGGCGCGGCCGCGCTCACGCTGGGGCCGCGCGCCTTCGCGGCGCTCCCGCCGCTTGCCAAGAAGGACAAATACAAGGTCGGCTTCGCCCAGACGGAGAGCAATAATCCGTGGCGGCTGGCCGAGACCAAGAGCATGCAGGACGAGGCGGCCAAGCTCGGCCATCAACTGGTCTATACCGATGCCGCCGGATCCTCGGCCAAGCAGGCCTCGGACGTGAGCTCGATGATCGCGCAGGGCGTGGACGCCATTTTCCTGCCGCCGCGCGAGGACAAGCCCCTGGTGCCGGTCATTCTCGCCGCGCGCGACGCCGGTATCCCGGTTTTCCTGATCGACCGCGACGTCGACCACACCATGGCCAAGCCGGGCCAGGACTATGTCACCTTCATCGGCTCCGATTTCGTGAATGAAGGCAACCGCATCGCCGAGTGGGTGGTGAAGAACGCCAACGGCAAGTCGAAGATCATCGAGCTCGAGGGCACGACCGGCTCCTCGCCGGCCAATGACCGCAAGAAGGGCTTCGACGAGATCATCGCCAAGCACCCGGAATTCAAGATCGTGGCCTCCCAGTCGGGCGATTTCGCGCGCGACAAGGGCCGCCAGGTCGCGGAGACCCTGCTGCAGGCGCATCCGGAGGCCGACATCATCTACGCCCACAACGACGAAATGGCGATCGGCGCGATCGCGGCCCTCGAAGCCGCCGGCAAGAAGCCGGGCAAGGACGTGCTGATCGTCTCGATCGACGGCGAGAAGGACGGCGTGCAGGCGATCGTCGACGGCAAGATCGGCGCCATCTGCGGCTGCAGCCCGCTGTTCGGGCCGAAAGCCTTCGCCACGATGGCAGACTACGCCGCCGGCAAGCAGATCCCGCCCTTCATCAAGAACGACGACGACTTCTACGACGCGAGCAACGCGAAGGAAAAGATCGCAACCGCGTTCTAGGACGCTATCCTCAGTCGAAAGCCCCTCCCCGCTCCGGCGGGGAGGCCTCTCGGAGCTGCCGATGACGCAACCGCCGGATGGATCCGCCGCGCTGCTTCTGGACATGCGGGATATCCAGAAGCGGTTTGCCGGCATTCCCGCGCTGGTCGACGCCTCGCTCCAGGTGCGTCCGGGCGAGGTCCACGCCCTCATCGGCCAGAACGGCGCCGGCAAGTCGACGCTGATCAAGGTGCTGACCGGCTACCACCGCAAGGATGCCGGGGAGGTGCTGTTCGAAGGCAAGCCGTTCGAGGTCGGCTCCCCGCATCAGGCGCAGGTCAGCGGCATCAGCACCATCTACCAGGAAATCAACCTCGTTCCGCTCCGCTCCGTGACCGAGAACATCTGCCTCGGTCGCGAGAAGCGCCGCTATGGCCTGCTCGACTGGAACGCCATGCACGCGGAAGCCGAGCGGCTGCTCAGCCGTTTCTCGATCCGCGTCGATGTGCGCCGGCCGCTCGGCGACTTCAACACCGCCACCCAGCAGATGGTCGCGATCGCGCGTGCAATCGGCTTTTCCGCACGCCTCGTCATCATGGACGAGCCGACCTCGTCGCTCGACGAACGCGAGGTGGCCGTGCTGTTCGGCGTGATCCGGCAATTGAAGGCGGAGGGCGTTTCCGTCATCTTCGTCAGCCACAAGCTCGATGAGCTTTACGAAGTCTGCGACCGGGTCACGATCATGCGCGATGGCCGCACGGTGCGCACCGATGAGATGACGAACATCGGCAAGCTTGACCTGGTCGCGGCGATGCTCGGTCGTGACGTCGCGGCGGTCGAGGGCCACGCCACGGCCTTCGGCGAGCGCGACCGCTCCAGGATCGGGGACGTGATGTTCTCGGCGCGCGGGCTCGCCGCCGGACAGTCGGTACGCGATGTGAGCTTCGACGTGCGGCGCGGCGAGATCGCCGGCTTTGCCGGCCTGCTCGGGGCGGGCCGTACCGAAACCGCCCGACTGGTATTCGGCGCCGACCGGCCGAGCGCCGGCGAGATGACGATCGAAGGCGCAGTCTACCGCCCCGCCCGCGCCGCCGACGCGATCGCCGCCGGCATGGGCTTCTGCACCGAGGACCGCAAGGCCGAGGGCATCGTTCCCGACATGAGCGTAGCGGAAAACCTGACGCTCGCGCTGCTCCCGAAGATCAGCCGCAACGGCGTGTTGGACGAAACGCGCCAGCGCGAGATCGTCGAGCGCTTCATCCGCGAGCTTGGCATCAAGTGCTCCGGCCCGAACCAGAAAGTCCGCGAGCTCTCCGGCGGCAACCAGCAGAAGGTGCTGCTCGCCCGTTGGCTGGCGATGGACCCGAAGCTGCTTATCCTCGACGAGCCGACGCGCGGCATCGATGTCGGCGCCAAGGGCGAGATCCAGCGCCTGATCCGCCGGCTCGCCGACCACGGGCTCGGCGTGCTGATGATCTCGTCCGAACTGGAGGAAGTGATCGAGGGCGCCGACCGTATCTTCGTCCTGCGCGAAGGCGTCAGCGTCGCCGAGCTGGAAGGCGAAGCCGCCAACGAGGAGGAGGTTCTTGCGGCAATGGCGCATGGCGCCGGCGGACAAGAGGAGGCCGCGGCGTGAGCGAATTGGCGCGACCCTCCGCCCCTGGCGCGGAAAGCCGCGGCTTCGACCTGTTCGGCTTCCTGTCGCGCTACGGCACCGTCATCGCCCTGGTGCTGCTGATCGCTTTCAATCTCATGTTCACGCGCAATTTCGCGACGGTGCAGACGCTCAACGTCAACCTGACCCAGGTCTGCACCATCGTCATCGTTGCCGTCGGCATGACGCTGGTCATCGCGACCGGCGGCATCGACCTTTCGGTCGGCTCGCTGATGGCGATCTCCGGCGCGCTGGCGCCGATGATCTTCATGGGCAAGATCTTTCCGATCGGGAACATCTATCTGGCCGTCGCCGTCGCCATGATCGCCTCCATCCTGTTGGCCGGCCTGCTGGGCCTGTTCAACGGCTGGCTGGTCGCGCGTTTCCGCATCCAGCCGATCGTCGCGACGCTGGTGCTGTTCATCGCCGGCCGCGGCATCGGCCAGGTGATGACGAACGGCAATCTGCAGACCTTTCGCGTGCCGGAATTCCAGTGGATCGGCCTGGCGCGCCCGTTCGACATCCCCGCGCAGGTCATCATCATGGCGGCGATCGTGGCGGTCGCGGCCTGGACGCTGAACAGGACGGTGTTCGGCCGCAGCATCCTGGCGGTCGGCGGCAATGAAAAGGCTTCCGAATTCGCCGGCATCGCCGTGTCCAGGATCAAGCTCGCGGTCTACGCGATCAGCGGGCTCTGCGCCGGCCTCGCCGGGCTCATCGTCATTGCCATCAACTCGTCGAGCGACGCCAACCTGGTCGGGCTCGGCATGGAACTCGACGCCATTGCCGCGGTCGCGGTCGGCGGCACGCTGCTCAGCGGCGGCAAGGCGACGATCATCGGCACCTTGCTCGGCGCGCTCACCATCCAGCTCGTGCGCTATACCCTGCTCGCCAACGGGGTGCCCGATGCCGCCGCCCTGGTGGTCAAGGCCGCCATCATCGCGCTTGCGGTATGGCTACAGCAGCAGCACAGGGCCTAGCCGATGAACCGCGCCCGGCTTGTCCGCATGATCGGCACTTACGGCGTACTGATCGCGCTTGCCGCGCTCATCCTGTTCGGGTTCCTGCGCTACGACCGCTTCCTCGGCCTCTACAATGTGATGAGCGTGCTGCGCTACAATTCGATGTTCGCGCTGGTGTCGCTCGGCATGTGCTTCGTCATCATGACCGGCGGCATCGATCTCTCGGTCGGCTCCGTGGCGGCGCTGGGCAGCGTCGCCTCCGCACTGGCAAGTCCATACGGCGTCGTGCCGGGACTGGCCGCCGGCGTCGGCGCCGGGCTTGCGGCGGGCCTGATCAACGCGCTGCTCGTCACGCGCGGCAACCTGATGCCGTTCATCGCAACGCTCGCAACTATGCTTGCCGCCAGCGGCTCGGCCTTGCTCCTTGCGGGCAACCAGACCGTTTCCGTCTCCTACGATTCGGGCTTCACCGCCATCGGCCAGGGCAAGTTCTGGATCTTTCCCATTCCGGCTGTGATCGCCGCGGTCGCTTATGTCGCCGGCTCCGTCGTGCTCAACTACACCAGCACCGGGCGCGCCGTGCTGGCCATAGGTGGCGGTGAGGATGCCTCGCGCCTGATGGGACTGCGCACCGACAGGGTCAAGTTCATCGTCTATCTCGCGAGCGGCGGACTGGCCGGGCTGGCCGGCGTCAATCTCGCTTCCCAGTTCGGCGCCGGGCAGCCCATCGAAGGCGTGGGCTGGGAGCTTTTTGCCATCGCCGCCGTCGTCGTCGGCGGCACGCTGCTCACGGGCGGCTCGGGCTCGGTCGTAACGACGCTTGCCGGCGTCCTTCTGCTCGGCATCCTGTTCAACGTGCTGAATTTCGAGAACGGCATGGGCTGGATCTCGCTATCGGCCTATTGGCAGTCGGTGATCCGCGGGCTGTTCCTGCTCGTCGTCATCCTGCTCCAGGCGCGATTGACCGGCAGGGGCGCCGCCGCCTGAGACGCTTCGCCAGCAGCCTTGGGCCGCCCCGCGAGCGCAGCCCTTTCGCGAAGGGCCGCTCGCGACCGCTCGCGGGACCACCGCGCGTCCTCGCTTCAGAGTATCATCCCCGGATTTGCGGCAGGCGGGATTTCTATCCGACGGAGCAGGCAGATATAAAGAGTTGATGCCTTTGTTAAAAGATATATGAAAGCCGGGGACGGATTCTCGATGACGCGCAACAAGGGCAGCCGGCAATGACCTTTCATCCTCCAGCCACCAGGCATGAACTTGATGTGGCGGACGTCGGCATCGCGATGTGGAAGAAAGAGCGTCCTGAGCTCGATTGCTCCGGCAAGGCGGTGACCGGCCGTATCCTCCGCCTGGGCGAAATCTTCATGAACGCCATGAACCGGAACATGGCCCAGTTCGGCGTCAAGTACTCGCACTACGCCATTGTCGGAACCCTCAGGGCTGGCGGACCGCCTTACCGGATGTCGCCTTCCGATCTGCAGAATACGCTGATGATCACTTCCGGAGGCGTCTCCAACCTCCTCAAGAAGGTAGAGGAACTCGGATACATAACGCGCCTGAATGACCCCGTGGACGGGCGCGGGGTCATCGTGGAGCTCACCGAAAAGGGCATCGAACTGAGCGAGACCGCGATGGCTGCGCAGGCCGAACTCGAGCGTCAGCTCGTGTCCGTCCTATCCGGGGACGAGCAGGAACTGCTGGCCTCGATGCTTCGCCGGCTCATCCTGTCCAACCGGTAGCAGCCATGGCATGAACCCTGAATTGCACTGATAACTTTTCGATATCTTTTTCAAAAGGCATCTTGCCATCCTTCTTCAATGATGGTCAGATTTCCCCGTCGGCGGATGACGCCGATCAATAAAAGGGGAAATGTCATGCTGGGCCGTATCGCCGCATCCTGCGTTCTTGCCACCTCGGTGTTTTTCGCGACCGCCGCGTTCGCCGATGACCAGTGTCCGGTGCGGGGTGGGTCGGTAACCATCCCCTTCGCTCCCGATCCCGGCGATCTTACGCCCAGCAAGAAGGCGCAGTTCCCGCCCAGCCTGATCTACGACCAGATCTACGATACGCTGCTGCGTTTCGGGCCGAACGGCCTGGAGCCCGGCTTGGCGACCAAGTACGAGATCGCTCCAGACAAGCTGTCGGTTACGTTTTCGCTGCGCCATGGCGTGATGTTCCATCACGGCCGGGAGTTCGAGGCGAAGGACGTCGTCTTCACCTTGAACCGTATTCTCGATCCGAAATTCAATTCGCCCTGGGCCGGGCAGCTATCGTCGATCGAAAAGGTCGAGGCCCTCGACAAATATACCGTGAAGATATCGCTCAAGCAGCCTTTCGCGCCGATCCTGAGCATCCTTGCCACCGCCTGGTACACGGCGATCGTTCCCTACGATTTCGCCGGCAGCAACAACCTGAATGAGAAGGCGTCGGGCACGGGGCCGTTCACGCTCGTGGAATATGTCCCCAACGACCACGTGCTGCTCAAGGCAAATCCCAACTACTGGGAAAAGGGATATCCCTGCATCGATTCCATCCGGTACAACATCGTGCCGGAGCAGCAGGCGCAGATTTCCGCCTTTCGGCAGGGCAATGCCGATCTGGTAGCGATCAACGATCCCAAGTTCATTGCACTCCTCCAAGGCAAGCCGGGCAGCAAGACGGTCCCGCCCGCCGGGCCCGTCAATGAGTCCGGCCTGGCCATCAACACGGTCGAGGGCCCGACGTCGGACATCCGTGTCCGCCGCGCGCTCAGCGTCGGGATGGACCGGAAAGGTGTCATCGACACCGTCTTGTTCGGTCACGGGGAGATCGGCACCAAGATCCCTTGCGGCGAGGTGCCCTACGGCTGGTGCCAGGGCAAGGATCCGGAACTGCCGTACTACAAGTATGATCCCGACCAGGCGAAAAAGCTTCTGGCGGAAGCGGGCTACGGAAACGGGCTGGACCTCACCATCCAGGTAAGCCTGCCGCTCGACGTGCAGACCGCGGAAATCCTGGCCGATCAGTGGAAGAAGATAGGCATCAATCTGAAGATCCAGCGGATCCCGGATTTCAACCAGCAGCTGGACAACTACATCCACGTCAAGGACCAGCTTTCGATCGTCACCCTCGTTTGGCAGCCGGATCCGCACGCCGACGTCTACCCGATCTACTATTCGACGTCGAAGATCAACCTTGGAAAATTCAAGGACAAGGAACTGGATGCGCTGCTCGACGCCGGCAAGTCGGAGGTCGACGTCCAGAAGCGGGTCAAGATCTACAAGGACATCCAGAGACTCGTAGCCGACAAGGTCTATATGCTGTACCCCTTCACCAAGCCGGTGAACTGGCAGTATGTGAAGGACTACGTCAACAACTACAAAGCCATGCCGAGCGGATCGTTCTTCAACCTCCGCTACACGTGGCTAAGCAAGAAGTGACCAACTCAACCGGCGCATCTCCGCTCCGCACTGGCCGGTGGAGCGGAGAACTTTCATCGGTGCGTGGGGGCAACACGGTTCCCGCCCTTGCGGGTCACGCAACATAGAGTCCGCCAGATGGGACAATACATTCTCCGAAGGCTGTTGCTGGTCGTCCCTGTCCTGCTCGGGGTGACCTTCCTCACCTTCGCGATGATGCGCCTCATCCCCGGCGACATCGTTACCAACATGATGGGGGTTACGGCTGGCAACAACGCCGAAACCCGAGCGCGTGTTCTCCACGAACTGGGCTTGGACAAGCCTTTATTGGAGCAGTACGCATGGTGGCTCGGCCGGATCGCGCATGGGGATTTCGGCTACTCCTTCATCCATGGCGGTCCCGTCCTCGACGAAATCCTTCGCTGCCTGCCCATAACCTTCGAGATGTGCCTGTTGTCGATGATCATCGCCATCGTGCTGGGTGTGCCCTTGGGTGTGCTGGCGGCCGTGCGGCGCGGACGATTGAGCGATCTCCTCGTCCGGGTCTTTGCGCTGCTTGGCATCTCGGCGCCGAGCTTCTTTCTCGGAACGATCATCGTCGTGTTCGGCGCGATCTATTTCCCGAATGTCCAGACCTTGGGCTATGTGCCCTTTTTCGGCGATCCGCTGGCAAATCTTGCCCGCATGTTCTGGCCGTCGCTGACCCTTGGGCTCGGCATCGGCGCCATTTTGCTGCGCTACGCGCGGGCAAGCGTCATCGAGACGCTCGGCGAAGATTACGTGCGCACCGCCGAGGCCAAGGGTCTTTCATGGCAGCGCGTCATCTTCGTGCACGCGCTGAAGAACGCACTCATTCCCGTGATCACGGCCGTCGGCGTCTGGTCCGCTTTCCTGATCGGCGGCACGGTCCTGCTCGAAGAGATCTTTGCCATTCCCGGGCTCGGGCGACTGGTGCTGGGCGCGATCCAGAGCCGTGACTATCCGATCATACAGGGCGCGGTGCTCTTCATGTCGTTCGGCGTTGCGATGGTCATGCTCCTGGCCGACCTTCTCGTCGCGCTCGTCGATCCACGGGTAAAGTTCGCGTAGCACAGGGCGTTCAAGAAGGTATGACGGCGATACAACACACAGTCGAAGCTGGAGCGGAAAAGCGGAGCGGGACGTCCATCAAGGGCTCGCGCGGCATTGTTCGTTTCCTGCGCTTTCTGAGCGGCAACCCCGCGACCGCGATCGGGCTGACGATCGTCGTCCTGCTACTCCTGATGGCGGCATTCGCGCCCGAGATCGCTCCCTACGGCGCCAACGACAACACCGGCCAGATGCTCGCCGCGCCGAGTTGGCAGCATCTGTTCGGAACCAATGTGCAGGGACGCGACCTTTTCAGCCGCGTCGTGCTCGGCAGCCGCGCGAGCCTCGGGGTAGCCTTTCCCTCGGTGGCGCTTGCGCTGGCGATCGGCCTTCCCATCGGCATGCTCACCGGGTTTGTAGGCGGAGCCTTCGACAGCCTCTTCATCCGGCTGTTCGACATCATCTTCGCCCTGCCGACGATCCTCTTCGCCATTGCACTCGTGGCCTATCTCGGCCCGAGCACGCGAAACCTGATCCTGACCATCGCCGTCCTCTACATACCGCGCGTCGCAATGGTCGCGCGCTCGCCGACATTATCGGTAAAGACCAGGGAATTCGTGCTGGCGTCCCGCATGTTCGGCGCGAGCATGCCCTGGATCCTGCGCCGCCACATCCTGCCCAACATCGCCGGGCCGATCCTCATCGAAGCGTCGCTTCTGCTTTCGACGGCGTTGCTCACCGAAGCCGCCCTCTCCTTCCTGGGTCTCGGCATCCAGCCGCCGAACCCGAGCTGGGGCGCCGATCTCGGAAAAGGTCGCGAGTTCATGGAACTCGGCGCCTACCAGGTCATGTTCCCGGGCCTGATGATCATGATCGCCGTGCTTGGCTTCAACCTCCTTGGGGACGGGCTCAGAGACTATTTCGACCCGCGAAATCAGCAGGGACCGAAGGAATGATACCCGGCCTTGCACCCATTCCCTGCCAATGGAGTTACAAATGAGAAAGATAAAGGTCGCAGCCATTCAGGCGATGTCGCTCGCCAGCGATTTTTCGGAGAAATGGCAGGGCGCGGATGTCGAGCATGCGCTCGAACTCCTGGATCAGGCGGCCGCCAAGGGCGCCGATCTCGCCTGCTTTCCGGAGCTCTATCCGCTGGTGGGCAAGGAGGCGCTCTGCGCGAAGGCAAAGCAGCACGGCATGCACGTCATTGCCGGCCTGGCGGACGGGAAGCCCGAGCGCTGGTACAACACCAGCGTCATCATCTCGCCGGCGGGAGAGATCGTCGGGCGCCAGACCAAGAATTATCCCACCGCGGGCGAGATCGACAACGGCGTGGTGCCGGGCGACACGTTCGAGGTCTTCGAGACGGATATCGGGCGCTTCGGTATCGTGATCTGCGCGGATTTCGCCTTCTTCAACGATGGCGTCGGCAAGAGCAGGACGGATAACGCGGACATCATCTTCAACCCGGCGGTCTGGTTCGCCCTCGCCGAAGCCTATCCGCATGTCGTGGCGGGCCGGCATCTCGAATATTCGGCGCCGATCTTCGGCGTGAACCTCGCCCGCCCGACGAAAAAGCGGAACGATACGCGCTTTCCCCCCGCGGGCGGCCACAGCACCGTCTGCATTCCGCCCGCCGTTACGAACCTCGACGAGCTCTGGAACTGGTTTTGCACCAAGCCCGGCGGCATCGACGGAACGGCCGACTTCATCCAGTCGATGGGACCGGGCGAGGAGATGATGGTGGTCGAGGTGGACATCGACGCGGTGCGCCGGTTCCCGGGCTATTTCTCGACCCGTGTTTCCGAACGCGGCAAGGCCGCGGCGTGAGGCGCGGAAGCCGACAGGGCAAGCGTCCAAGACAACAATAATGAGACGAGCATAGCATGCATCTTACCAGCCGGGGTTTCCCGCTTTTCCTGACCTTCGACCTGGACGCCGAGACCATGTGGACGGCGCGGGATCCCTCGTTTGCCTCGCGCCCGGTGATGATGTCTCAGGGCGCCTATGGCTGGAAGGTCGGCGCGCCCCGCATACTGGCGCTGCTCGAACGCTACGGCGTGAAGGCGACGTTCTTCATTCCCGGTCTGATCATCGATCAGCGCCCCGCCTTGATGGAGCGGATTCTCGCCGGCGGGCATGAGATCGCCCATCACAGCTATACGCATCGCTGGATACTGACCCTCACGCCCGACGAGGAGCGGGAGGAGATGGAGAAGGGCATCGAGTCGATCGTCCGGACCTCCGGCCAGCGGCCTCGCGGATGGCGCTCTCCCGCCGCGGAGGTAAGCCCGATCACGATGCCGATGCTGGTCAAGGAAGGCTTCTCCTACTCGTCCAACTTCTTCGACGACGACTCGCCTTACCTCCACACGGTCGAAGGCAAGCTCTCGCGGATCGTGGAACTGCCGTTCCGCTGGGTGCTCGATGACGCTCCGTTCTTCCAGTATTCGATCGCCCTGCCCGGCCGCACGTTGCAGCCGCCGTCGTCGGTGCTCGAAGCGTGGAAATCCGAATTCGATGTCCTCTATGCCGAAGAGCGGATGATGATGGTCGCCATGCATCCGCAGCTGATCGGCCAGCCCTCGCGCCTGAAGGCGCTGGAAGGACTGATCGAACACGCGCTCAGCCACTCCGACGTGTGGATCGGCCGCTGCGACGAAATGGTGGAGGACATGCGCCCTCGCCTCGAGAAGGCGGCCGCCGCTTGACCGGTCCTTTCAACCAACGGCGCATCTTCGTCTCCGGCGCGGCGAACGGCATAGGCCTTGCCTGCGTGCAGCGCTTCATCGATGCCGGCGCAAGCGTCGCATGCTTTGACCGTGACGCGGAGGCTCTCGACCGGTTGAGGGCGCGTTTCCGGAAAAGCAGGCTCTCGCTTTCGCATGGAGACGTGACGTCGACCGAGGACGTCGAGCAGGCCGTGGCAAAGGGCGCCGAGGCGCTCGGAGGCCTCGACGGCGTCGTCAACGCCGCCGGCATCGATCTCCTGCGCAATCTGGAGGAGACCCGCGACGAGGATTGGCAACGGATATTCGCGGTCAACCTCGACGGGCCGATGCGGGTGTGCCGCGCCGCCCTGCCCCATTTGCGCGCGGCCGGAGGCGGCACGATCGTCAACATCTCATCCGGAGCCGGCCTGATGCCGCTCAAGCACCGCACGGCCTATTCCGCATCCAAGGCCGGATTGCAGATGTTTTCCAAAGCGCTCGCAATGGAAGCGGCGGATTTCGGCGTGCGCGTCAACGTCGTCTGTCCGGGAGCGGTCGAAACCGATCTCCTGCGCAGCAGCATCGACACCGCGCCCGACCCGAAGCAGGCCTACGAGGCGGTCCGTGCGCGCTACGCGCTGGCGCGGATCGCCGAGCCCGACGAGATTGCCGCCGCCGTTCTTTGGCTGAGCAGCCCGGAGTCCTCCTACGTGACCGGCGCCGCCCTTGCCGTCGATGGCGGCCGGACCTTCCACTGAGGCAGAGACGAATGGCAAGTTCCGATCGCTTCGAAGGAAAGGTCGTGATGATCACGGGAGCCGGGTCGGGCATCGGCGCCGGCTGCGCCTCCCGCTTTCTTTCCGAGGGCGCCCAGGTGGCGGTGATCGACCGCGAGGAAGAAGGCCTCGCCCAATTGACCGCCGCTTTTCCCGCGGAGCGGGTCCATGCCGTCTCGGGAGACTGCACGGACGCATCGACGATCGCCGCCTTCCATCGATCGGCGACGGAACGGTTCGGACCGATCGACATCCTGGTCAACAATGTCGGCCAGAGCGCCCGCGAGCGCGCCAGCGAGTTTCACCAGTCGGACGAAGACGTCTGGCGTTTCGTGCTGGAAGTATCGCTGCTTGCCACCATGCGGCTTTCGCGGCTCGTCGCTCCCCAAATGCGCGAGCGCGGCGGACGCATCCTCAACATGTCGAGCGACGCCGCCTTCGCCGGCGACGCCGGCCTCGTAGACTATGCGACGGCCAAGATGGGCATCATCGGCTTCACGCGTTCACTTGCCCGCGAACTTGCTCCGTTCGGCGTGACCGTCAACGCGGTCGCTCCGGGCGCCATCCGGACCAGGGCGCATGACAGGGTGCCGGCCGCCGTGATCGACCGCATCCGCCAGCAGACGCCGGCCGGCTTCGTCGGCGAACCGTCCGACGTCGCGGCCGCGATCTGCTTCCTTGCGAGCGATGAGGCCCGCTTCATCACGGGGCAGACCCTGCTGATCGACGGCGGCCGCTGGATGATCTGATGGCGCATGAAAAACGAAAGTGAATGAATGCCTGAAATTGCCGATCTCGACGCGATCTCAACCGCACGGCTGATCTCCTCCGGAGAGATTTCCGCCGCCGAGGCGGTGTCCTCCGCGTTCCGGAGGATAGAGGAACGCGCGGAACTGAACGCATTCATCACCCTTTGCGAGGAACGCGCGCGAAGAGAGGCGGAAGCAGCCGATGCCGCGCGCAGGCGCGGCGAGACGATCGGTCCGCTTCACGGAGTGCCGTTCTCCGTCAAGGACCTGACCAATACCGCCGGCGTCCAGACCTCCCAGGGTTCCGCGCTCTTCGCCGGCAAGGTCCCGGAGGCGGACGCCGTGGCCGTCGCCAGGGCGAGGGCAGCGGGCGCCATCCTGATCGGCAAGACGACGACGCCGGAATTCGGGCACAAGCCTTTCACCGAGGGTCCTCTTTTCGGCCGCACGCTCAATCCGTGGGACCCGACGCGGACATGCGGCGGCTCCTCCGGCGGCACCGCCGTCGCAGTAGCGGCGGGAATGGGCGCGCTGGCGTTGGGTTCCGACGGAGGCGGCTCCATCCGGATACCGGCTTCCTGTTGCGGCGTGACGGGGCTCAAGGCGACGCTTGGCATGATCCCGAACCTGCAGGCCCCGGATCTCTTCGGCGCCAATTCCTATGTCGGGCCGATGGCCCGCAACATCGCCGATCTCGCCTGTTTCTTCGACGTTCTGGCCGGGCCGGACCGTGGCGATCCCTACGGCCAGGGCGATAATCTTCGTGGGCGGCCGTGCAACGGCCGCATCCGCATCGCGCTGCTTTTGCGCTGCGGAAACGTGCTTGACCCGGAAGTGGAGCGGCTCGTCCTCGACGCGCTCGGCGATGCCGAAGGCCTCGGCATGGATGTCGAGGAAATCGATCTCGATCTCGTCTCTCTCGAGGGTCCGTTCCTCGTCATCCTGCGTTCCGCTCTCCTGTCCCGCCTCCGGACGGCGATCGAGCAAACGCCCGACCTGCTCGATCCGACACTTGTCCGCACGGCCGAGGCGGGCCGCGCCTATTCCGCCGTCGATCTCTGGGAAGCGAACTATGCCCGGACCCGCTGCTTCGCGGCTGTCCAGAAAGTGTTCGAGCGCTACGATCTTATCGCGTCGCCGACCCTCTCCGCCCCTCCCCTGCCGGTGGATACCGACCTTTTCGGCCGCATCGAGATCGACGGAAGGGATGCAGGCACCCTCCGCGGGGCATGGTATCCCTACACCTTCCCCTTCAACCTGACAGGGCACCCGGCGCTCTCCATGCCATGCGGCCTGAGCCGCGACGGATTGCCGGTCGGATTGCAGCTTGTCGCACGCTGGAACGAAGACCGATTTCTGCTCGAGATCGCGTCACGGTTCGAAGAGGCGATCGCCTTTGCCGCCAAGCCGCGCGAGTTTGCCGATGCCTGACCTGCTGGAGATCGAGGACCTCAGGATCGGTTTCCGCAAGGGAAGCGTGGTTAATGGCGTGTCCTATTCGGTCCGACAAGGCGAGATTGTCGGGATCGTGGGGGAAAGCGGCTCGGGCAAGAGCATGCACGCGCTGTCGATCATGCGGCTCGTTCCGAGCGGCGGCAGGATCAACGGCGGCGCCATCCGCTTCCATGGCAAGGATCTGCTCAAGCTGGAAGCGGACGAAATGCGCCGGGTCCGCGGCCGGCAGATCGCCATGATCTTCCAGGATCCGATCTCGTCTCTCAATCCTGTTTATACGGTCGGCTTCCAGCTCGAGGAGATGCTGCGCCGTCACCTCGGAATGACCGGGAAAGAGGCCACGGCTCGCGCGGCCGAACTGCTGACGCTCGTGGGCATTCCCGACGCGCATCAGCGCCTGCACAACTACCCCCACCAGATGTCCGGCGGCATGCGCCAGCGGGTGATGATCGCGATGTCGATCGCCTGCGAGCCGGACCTGATCATAGCCGACGAGCCGACAACGGCGCTCGATGTCACCATCCAGGCCCAGATCGTTGAGCTGATCAAACGGCTGCAGCGGGAATTCAACCTGACGGTGATCTGGATTTCCCACGATCTCGGCGTGATCGCCGGTCTCGCGGAAACCGTGAACGTCATGTATGCGGGCCACATCGTGGAGCGCGGCCCGGTCCGCACGATATACAAGAACCCGCACCACCCCTACACGGTCGGCCTGCTCGGCTCGATGCCCCGGCTCGACCAGCGGATGAACGAGAAGCTGGTGTCCATTCCGGGCCGCCCGCCGGAAGTCAGCAACTTGCCGGGCTGCGTGTTCGCGCCCCGCTGCCAGTATGCGGATCGGAAATGCCACGCGGAGATGCCGCCGGTGACGCAACTGGACGACACGCATCAAGTGCGATGCTGGAATTGGCCACGCGTGGTCGTTAGGAATTGACCCCATGGAAAAGCCGAACACGCTGGTCGATGTCAGGTCGCTGAAGAAATATTTCCCCGTCACGCGCGGCATCGTCTTTTCGCGCAAGGTCGGCGAGATCCGCGCGGTCGATGGGGTCAGCTTCAGGATCTATGAGGGGGAAACGCTCGGCTTGGTCGGCGAGAGCGGCAGCGGCAAGACCACGGTCGGCCGGACGTTGTTGCGCCTGCAGGAACCGACCGACGGCGAGATCATCGTCCGAGGCGAGGACTTCCTGCGGGTCGGCGGCGGCCGCTTAAAGAAGATGCGGCGCAGCATGCAGATGATTTTCCAGGATCCGCACGCCTCCCTCAATCCACGCATGCGGGTCGAGGATATCGTCGGCGAGCCGCTTCGCGTTCAGGGCGGACTGGGCCGGAAGGAAATCCGAAAGCGCGTGACCGAGCTCCTCGAACTGGTGGGCCTGACAGCGGAGACCATGGACCGATATCCGCATGAGTTCTCAGGCGGCCAGCGCCAGCGTATCGGCATCGCACGGGCTTTGGCGCTCAACCCGAGCCTCATCGTCTGCGACGAGGCCATCGCATCGCTGGACGTTTCCATCCAGGCCCAGATCGTAAACCTGCTTGAGGAGCTGCAGGATCGGCTGGGGCTCACCTATCTCTTCATCGCGCATGACCTCAGCATGGTCCGGCACATCAGCGACCGCATCGCCGTCATGTATCTCGGCAAGATGATGGAACTTGCCGACAGGGACGAGATCTACAACGCGCCGCTGCATCCCTATACGAGAGCGCTGATCTCCGCCGTTCCGGTGCCCGACCCGGATGTCGAGGCCACACGCCAGCGCATCGTGCTGGAAGGCGACATTCCAAGCCCTGCCAATCCGCCCAAGGGCTGCGTGTTCAGCACACGGTGCCCCATGGCGAAGGAAATATGCTTTTCGCTGGTTCCAGAGTACCGCGAGGCGAGGCCCGGCCACAGCGTGGCCTGCCATTTTGCCTAGAATGCGAGCCCCGCCCCGGCAGCGGCCAGGGCGCTTGCCGGCGATGCCCGAGCGGTGTCGAAGCCCGGTGGCGAAATTCCTGTTCGCTAGCCGTTGGTTGTCGATTGGCGCTGCTTCACAAGTTCCGTCCAATAGCGGATGCCGTGAACAATCGCGGCGTCGTTGAAATCGTAAGATGGATGGTGGAGGTCCGCCGTATCTCCATTCCCCAGCCAGACGATCGCACCCGGACGTTGCTGCAGCATATAGGAGAAATCCTCCGATCCCATGATGCAGGGACAATTTGCATCGACCCGCTCTGCGCCTGCGACGCGCACGGCAGCAGCGACGGCTTCCCGGGTCATCGCAGGATCGTTCACCGTGGGCGGATAGCCAGGCCGCCAATCGATCGTAGCCTGCGTCTCGTAGAGCTTGGCCGTCGTCTCCACGATGTCACGGAACCTCTGCTCGACCGCCGCCCTGGTTGCCGACCCGATGGTACGGATCGAGCCGCCGACCTCGACGGAGGCCGGAATGACGTTGAGCGCCGCCGGACTGCCGCCGCTGAGATAGGTGGTTGAAACGACGACGGGATCGAATGGATCGGTGTAGCGGGAAGCGATGGATTGCAGCGCGGTGACGAGATGCGCGGCGGCCAATACCGGATCGGGCGTCAGATGCGGCAAGGCGGCATGCCCGCCCCGGCCAGTCAGGGAAACGGAAAAGCGGTCCCCCGCTGCCATGATCGTCCCCGGTCGTGTCGCGAAAGCGCCGACGGCAAGCCCTGGCTTGTTGTGCATGCCGAAGACCTCATCGACGCCGAAACGCTCGAGCAGGCCCTCCTCGATCATCACGCGCCCGCCGGCGCCGCCCTCCTCCGCCGGCTGGAAGACAGCCACGACCGTGCCGGCGAAGTCGCGGCTTTCGGCGAGCTGGCGGGCGGCGGCGAGCAGGATAGCCGTGTGGCCGTCATGCCCGCAGGCATGCATCCGGTTCTCTATCTTCGACGCATGGGCAAGATTGGTCTGCTCGGCAATCGGCAGCGCATCCATGTCGGCACGCAGCATGATCGTGCGACCAGGACCGGCGCGGCCCTTGATCACGCCGACGACGCCGGACTTGGCGATGCCCGTCACGACCTCGTCGCAGCCGAACGCGCTCAGCTTTTCGGCGACGAACCGCGCCGTCTGCGGCAAGTCGAAGAGGAGTTCCGGATGCTGGTGGATATGGCGGCGCCAGGATTTGGCATCCTCGACCAGAACCTCTTGTGAGGGCATCGGGTTGTTCTCCGTTGAACCTGGAGCATTACGAAGTTTGGCGGAAGGGAGATCGGTCCGGGTCGGGGTCCGGCATCGCGCTCAGAAGCATGCGCGTGTAGTCGTTCTGCGGACGCTCAAAAATTTCGGTCACCTCGCCCTGTTCCACCAGCTTGCCGCGATAGATGACCGCCACCTCGTCGCAGACGTAGCGGATGACCCCAAGGTCATGGCTGATGAAGAAGTAGGTGAGCCCAAGCTCGTCCTGCAGCCGGTGCAGAAGATTGAGAACGTCAGCCTGGACCGAAACGTCGAGCGCCGAGGTCGGCTCGTCGAGGATGACGAACTCCGGGCGCACCGCCAAGGCCCGTGCGATGCCGATGCGCTGGCGCTGTCCTCCCGAAAATTCGTGCGGATAGCGGAAGAGATGCTCGGTCGTAAGC
>JBQCFH010000237.1:0-8701 GCA_051959385.1 Rhizobiaceae bacterium
TTCGCCGAGATCTGGTCCGGATGGATCAGCACCTCGTGATAGACGTCCCATGCCGCGATCGTGGTGACGCCGGCGACGAGCGAGAACAGGATCAGGTTCACCGGCAGGCCCCAGATGTTGCCAGTGCGAACCGCCGCCTTGTCCGGCGCGTAGCGGGCGAAGTCGCAGAAATTGAGGTAGAGCGCCGAGAAGTAGGTGACCCAGATCGCCGCCACGCCGGCCAGCGCAGCGAATGAGCCCGGCACGCCCGGGATGCCGGCGTCCTTGGTCTTGTCAATCAGCGCGTCCATCGGGATATCGCTGGTGAAAGCAAACGCGCCGGCCTTGACGCAGAGGAAGATCGCCAGAATCAGCATCATCACCCACACGGCGGGGCCGGCCCAGTCCTGGAAGCGGCGCACCGTCTCCATCCCGCGCTGGATGATGAGGAGCTGCAGCACCCACATGACGAGGAAGCAGATCACGTCGAGGCCGGAATGGCCGAGGAAATGGGTGTTCTGGTGGAAATCGGCGAAGACCTGCCAACGCGTCAAAAGCGCGACCACAGCGCCCGAGGCGGCGGCCGTCTGCGCGCCGTACCAGAAGCAGGCGACGATGGCGCGCACCAGCGCCGGTATGTTGGCGCCCCAGATGCCGAAGGAGGCGCGCGCCAGCACCGGATAGGGCACGCCCGTTTTCACGCCGGCATAGCCGATCAGGCTCATCAGCGCATAGATGATGAGCGAGCCGATGCCGATGGCGATGATGAAGTTGACGAAGCCGCCGCAGAAAAGGAACAGGCTGGCGGCGAGATAATAACCCCAGAGGCTGTGCACGTCCGAGGTCCAGACGTTGAAGATGGAGAACGGCCCCCAGTTGCGGACCTTGGCCGGTGCGAGATCCTCGTTGTAGAGAGATGGCGAAGCGCCTTGCATGATGCTCATCTTGATCCCCATGAACATCCGCCCCGAAGCGGGCGTCATGGCAAGGCTAGGCCTGACCTTGCGTAAAGTAAACGGCTCTGCTCGACGGCGGGCACGAAGCTGGTGGACAAATCAGTCCGCGGCAGGTCCGCGGCCCGCTTGATACCGCTCGCCATTTCGGGCACATGGCGGCCATGTCCGCATTCACGCCTCCGCCGCCGCGCCCGGTCGACCATTGCGTGCTGCCGGTGGCCGATCTCGGCACCGCGTGCGAGCGACTCACTTCGCTAGGCTTCGCGGTGGCGCCGGATGGCGTGCACCCGTTCGGCACCGCGAATTGTTGCGTCTATCTGCCGGACGGCACGTTCCTCGAGCCGCTGGCGCAACCGGACGATCGGGCTGCACGGAAAGCACGCCGCCAGGGCAATATGTTCGCGGCGCGCGACATCGCCTTCCGCTACCGGCAGGGCGAAGAAGGGTTCTCGGCGCTTGTCTTCGGCTCGGAGGATGCGGCAGTCGATCACGCGCATTTCGTCGAGGCCGGCTTCTCGGGCGGGAACATGCTCGAATTCTCGCGTCCCTTCGCCGATGCCTCGGGCAAGACAGACGAGGCCTCCTTCCGGCTTGCCTTCGCGGCGGACTGGCGGGCGCCCGATTGTTTCTTCTTTACGTGCCAACGCCTCAACGTGCCGGAAGTCGACCGTTCCGCGCTGCAGTCACACGCGAACGGCGCGACGCGTATCAAGGGCATCATTCTTTCGGCGCCCCGAGGCAGGGATTTTGCCGATTTTCTCCTTGTCGCATCCAGTGCCGAGTTCACCGACGAAGAACGCGACGCCACACGGGTCGAGGCAGCAAACGCCTTGCTCGAACTTGTCGAGAGCCGGGCGATGAGTCGCCGCTTCGGCGCGTCTTCCCCGAAAGATCCCGGGTTGCGGCTCCGCGTCATCCGCTTCGGCGTGAACGCGCTCGCTGAGACGGAAGCACTGTTTCGCAAAAACCGGATTGCTTATGAGAGGCGCGGCGGCGGGCTGATCGTCCATCCTGCGCCCGGGCAGGGCGCCATCTTCGCATTCGAGGCAGCATGACCGCACCCAATGAGACCGTAAATGCCGGCGAGGTGTCCTTCGCCAATGACGGCCCGCTGTCGCTGATCGCCGGGCCGTGCCAGCTCGAAACGCGCCAGCACGCCTTCGACATGGCGGGCAGCCTGAAGGAGATCGCGGGCAGGCTCGGGATCGGGCTCGTCTACAAGACCAGCTACGACAAGGCGAACCGCACCTCGCTTTCGGGCGCGCGCGGCGCGGGGCTCGATGCGGCGATGCCGATCTTTGACGATATCCGCCGCGAGTTGGGTTTGCCGATCCTGACCGACGTCCACACTGAGGAGCAATGCGGCCTGGTCGCGCCGCATGTCGATGTCCTCCAGATCCCGGCTTTCCTCTCGCGCCAGACCGACCTGCTGATCGCTGCCGCGAAGACCGGCAAGGTCGTCAACGTGAAGAAGGGCCAGTTTCTGGCGCCGTGGGACATGAAGAATGTGGTCGCCAAGATCACCGGGTCCGGCAACGCAAATGTACTTGTCACCGAGCGCGGCGCGTCCTTCGGATACAACACGCTAGTCTCCGACATGCGTTCCCTCCCGATCATGGCCGAGATGGGCACGCCGGTGATCTTCGACGCCACCCATTCGGTGCAGCAGCCGGGAGGGCAGGGGGGCTCGACCGGCGGCGAGCGCCGCTTCGTCGCGACGCTCGCGCGCGCGGCCGTCGCGGTCGGCGTTGCCGGCGTCTTTATCGAGACTCACCAGGATCCCGACCACGCGCCCTCCGACGGGCCGAACATGGTGCCTCTCAAGGACATGCCGGCGCTGCTCGAAAAGCTGATCGCGCTCGACCGGGTCGCGAAGGGCCGATAGCTCAGTCGACGCCGAGCAAGGCGGAAAGCCGCCGCTGCCTCGCCTCGGCATCGTGCCGGTCGCTGCCGAGCACGAAGCCGGTGCAGATGCTTTTGCCCTCCGCTGCCGCGCAGAGCGCGCCATCGAACAGCCGCGTCGGCACGAACCATCCTTCGGCGACAGGCCCGGCGATCAGGCGCGCGATCTTGGCGAACGGCAGACCCATCGGACGATTGAAGGAGATGCTGCAGGGGAGGCCGCTCCGCCGCGCCGCCGCATCGTGGAGCAGCACCTGCTGCGTCGATGAGTTGAAACGGAAATTCGGGTCGAACACGATCATGCGGCCGTTCGCCGCCAGGCCGATATCGAGGCCGGCGAGGCCTCGGAAGCCGAGCGCGGCGGCTCTGTTTCCGGCTTCGACCGCGATTTCGGCCGCCGCTTGCGGCAGCGGGTTCTCCGGATCGATCACGCTGCCCGCCTGCTTGCCGGGAGCGCCGAAAATCTGTTCCGCGGCGCCAAGGCAGCGCGTGCCGTCGTCACCCACCGTGATCGAAACGCACCAGCACGCCGACGTGGCCATGTCCATTTCTATGATGACCGTCGGAATGTCGTTCGAACGCGCCCCGAACCAATCGACGGCCGCTTTATAGCTCGTCGCATCGTTGCAATAGCGCACGGCATAGCCCCAGCCGGTGGCGAGATTTCCGCCAGCCTTGAGAAAGACGGGTTCGGTGAACGGCCTCTCGGCAAGGCGGCCGGTCGCCACGATTTCCCGCGGGGCCAGGTTTTCGGAGCGCACCAGTTCGGCCAGGTTCTCCTTGGCGTTCAGGCGATGCCATAGATCGGGCGGCACGATCTGGGCGCGGTCGGGGAAGCGGCCGTCTCTCAGCGGATAGGGACCGAACAGGCGGAAGCCTTCCTCGATCAGGCGGTCGGCATGCCGTTCGGCTTCGTCCGCCGTCTCGAAGAGGCGGATGTCTTCCATAACCGGCAATCCCGCCAGCTCGAACATCCGCAGGATCGGGTCGGTTGCGCCAGCCCGGTGCCGCACGGCGGGCCGGCTTCCCAGCACGCCCATCAGCATCGAGGTCACGGTGTCGGCGTTAAGGGCGGTATAGCCGAGCATCCGGGTCTGCCGGAGATCGGTGCGGGCCATGTAAGCGGCATCGGCCGGGAACAGCGCGTCGATCGCCTGGGGAGTAAGAAGAGACGCCGAGCCGCTCATAGAAATTCTTGGATCCCCTCGGCCAGCATCCTGGTGCGTGGGCTATTGCCGTCGCTGGCCAGCGCCGCCGTCTTGTTCGCGTCGAATACGATCGCGCGGCCGTCATGCACGACATAGTCGAGCTTGCCGAAGTCCAGCTTCAGCCGGTTGCGAAGGGCCAGGAGTTCTTCCGGGATCTCGGTGAAGAATTCATGTCTCACCATCGTGCCTGTCTTCACCAGGGGATCGGTCGCGAACAGCCGATAGCCGTAGCTGCGCGAGCCGAAAAACAACCAGCCGCGGATGGCGAACAAATCGTCATGCCGCTCAGGCAGGAATTTCTCCACCAGGTAGGCCCGATCCGCCCATACCCAGTCGGGGACATCCCGGACCGATTCGAGAACCGGATATTCCCTTGGCGGCAGGCGGCGGGCCATCCGCCACGAATAGCGCGCGAGCCGTTTCCGGAGGGAGTCGATGACGGTCGGGCGACCGAGCCGCCGTTCCGACGTGCCGAAATTGTTGAGGTCCGTCTTGATGATGACGGGCCCATCCCAGTCGTCGGAAGGCGATACTTCGAGCTGCGTGTAGAGGCGCTTGGAAATGTCGAGCGCCTCGCCATTCAAGACGCGGATGCCGGCTGGAGCCTTCGGCACCTCGTGCCCGGCGATCCGTGTCCGGTCGTGATGCAATATGCAGACGTCGGCCTCTTCCCGGAAGCCGGCGCCGATTTCAACGTTGATTCCTGCGGCGCGCCAATGCCGCGTCAGGTGCGAGAGCACGTATTTCTGCGCCATCGGCACGGGCAGCGCCGATACACTGACAATCTTGGTCATCCCCCGAAACCAATGTGCGAGCCCCCACCCGCGACGCCACATTCCTTCATTTCCGCGCGCATGGCAATTCGAAAGCTGGAACGGATTTGGGGTACGGACGACTGGTCCCCTTTGATGCAAAATGCGCGGAACTTTCGCCCGCGCCCCTCATTGTCGATGCATCATCATCAGCGACAACGAGGAGAGTTAAGATGACAACACCGAGCGGACATACCGAGGCCATCCCCGCTTCCCGCGTCATCGGCACGTCGGTCTACAATGCAGCGGGCGAGTCGATCGGCGAGATCGAGGACGTGATGCTGGACAAGCTGTCCAACGGGATCATGTTCGCCGTCATAGGCTTTGGCGGCTTCCTCGGCATGGGCGAGAAATACCACGCCATTCCGTGGGCAAGCCTCGACTATGACGAGGACAAGGGCGGCTACGTCGTGCCCTTCAGCGAGGACCAACTGAAGGCCGCCCCCACCCATTCGATCGAGGAACTGACGAAGGGCGACGGCGAGACGGCCCGCGACGAATCCTACAGCTATTACGGCGTGCAGCCCTACTGGCACTGAGCCGCTCAGCAACGGACCCGGAAGGCCCCGCATCGCCGGGGCCTTTTTCTTGCCCGGCATCGGCTGCCTCGGCCGCTGAATGAGGGCAGGGGCCTCGCAGCGCACATCAAAGTCGGGTGCGCCGATTGCGTTTTGCGGCGCTTTGGCTAAGACGGACCCCGTTTGCACCGAGGGAAAAGAGGGATCGCAACATGACCGCCATCGTCGACATCGTGGGCCGTGAAATCCTCGACAGCCGCGGCAACCCGACTGTCGAGGTCGATGTCGTGCTGGAGGACGGCTCGATGGGCAGGGCGGCCGTGCCGTCGGGCGCATCGACCGGCGCGCACGAGGCGGTCGAACTGCGCGACGGGGGCGAGCGCTATCTCGGCAAGGGCGTGCTGCGCGCCGTCGAGGCTGTCAACGGCGAGATCTTCGAGGCCATCGGCGGCATGGAGGCCGAGGAGCAAATCCACATCGACCGGACGATGATCGAGCTCGACGGCACGGCGAACAAGAGCCGGCTCGGCGCCAACGCCATCCTCGGCGTGTCGCTCGCCGTCGCCAAGGCCGCGGCCGAGGCGGCCGCGCTGCCGCTCTATCGCGACGTCGGCGGCACGTCGGCGCATGTGCTCCCGGTGCCGATGATGAACATCATCAATGGCGGCGCGCATGCCGACAATCCGATCGATTTCCAGGAATTCATGATCCTGCCGGTCGGGGCGCCGACCCTGCGCGATGCGGTGCGCATAGGCTCGGAGGTCTTCCACACGCTGCGCAAGGGGCTGAAAGAGGCCGGCCACAACACCAATGTCGGCGACGAGGGCGGCTTCGCGCCCAACTTGAAGAACGCCCAGTCGGCGCTCGACTTCATCATGACCTCGATCGAGAAGGCCGGCTACCGGGCCGGCGACGACGTGGCGATCGGGCTCGATTGCGCGGCGACCGAGTTCTACAAGGAAGGCAATTACGTCTATGCCGGCGAGCGGAAGACGCGCAACGCCAAGGCGCAGGTGAAGTATCTCGCCAAGCTGGTTTCCGACTATCCGATCGTCACCATCGAAGACGGCATGGCCGAGGATGATTGGGAAGGCTGGAAGGCGCTGACCGATGCGCTCGGGAACAAGACGCAGCTCGTCGGCGACGACCTCTTCGTCACCAACACGGAGCGGCTGCGCGACGGCATCCGCATGGGAGTGTGCAATTCCATTCTCATCAAGGTGAACCAGATCGGCTCGCTGACCGAAACGCTGGACGCCGTCTCCATGGCGCATCGGGCGGCCTACACCTGCGTGATGTCGCATCGTTCCGGCGAGACGGAAGACGCCACGATCGCCGATCTCGCCGTTGCGAGCAATTGCGGGCAGATCAAGACGGGCTCGCTTTCGCGTTCAGACCGGATGGCGAAATACAACCAGCTCATCCGCATAGAGGAGGAGCTTGGAACCCAGGCGCGCTACGCTGGCCAAAGCGCATTCCGGCCACGCGGATAGCCAACGTCATCGTTTCGAATACCCCCACCGATAGCCCCTCCCCACAAGGGGGAGGGGGACTTTGTTTCGGCGCTACATGGCAGCAACCTTGACGATTTTAGCCCGGAAAGCGATGACGGCGTCTCCCTCCCCTTGTGGGGAGGGGGTAGGGGTGGGGGTAAAAATACCGCCCAAATCCGCATCGCTCGCATGCTTCGCGGGACACCTGTAACCGGCCATTAAGCATGACAGGACCATAGTCGGGAGCGAAAGGATCCTCCCGACATGTGGTTTCGCCGACGCAATCTATGGACCCGTCAGCACCGCAAGCGGCGGACCGGCGCGCTGATCGTGCCGGCCATCGCCGCGGCCTTCCTCGCTTATTTCGGCTTCCATGCATTCCACGGCGAGTTCGGTATCTACAACAAGCACCGGCTCGACGCTCAGGCCGAGGCCCTGAAAGGTCAGCTTGCGCAGATCAAGGCGGAGCGCGAGGAACTTGAGCAGCGCGTGCAACTGCTCCATGACGGCACGATCGAGAAGGACATGCTCGACGAGCAGGCCAGGCGGGCCCTGAATCTCTCCCGCGAAGACGAGCTTACGATTTACCGCCCGGTCCAATAGCGATTAACCGGATTCCAGTTAATCGCTATTATTTCAAACGTTTCTAGAAGCTTAGCTGCATGTCTGCCATGCGCGTTTGGGCGTGGCGGAACCGATGTTCGCATGCTAGCTTTTCCCTGCAAGAAGAGACCTTCGGCTCTCACGAAAAATTCTCACGGGGAGTGATGTATGGCCACCGCCGCCAAGAAGGCGCCGCAGCGCGCCAAGTCCGAGAGCAAGCCCAAATCTCCGCCCAGGACGCCGGCGCCCGCCGAGTTTTCCAAGGAGCAGGAGTTGGCGGCCTATGACGCGATGCTGCTCATCCGCCGTTTCGAGGAGAAAGCCGGCCAACTCTACGGGATGGGCTTCATCGGCGGCTTCTGCCACCTTTATATCGGCCAGGAAGCGGTCGTCACCGGCATGCAGATGGCGCTGAAGGAAGGCGACCAGGTCATCACCGGCTATCGCGACCACGGCCATATGCTCGCCACCGGCATGTCGGCGCGCGGCGTCATGGCCGAACTGACGGGACGCCGCGGCGGTTATTCGCATGGCAAGGGCGGCTCCATGCACATGTTTTCCAAGGAGAAGAATTTCTACGGCGGCCATGGCATCGTCGGCGCGCAGGTGCCGCTCGGCACGGGGCTCGCCTTCGCCAACCGCTACCGCGAGAACGACAACGTGTCGGTCGTCTATTTCGGTGACGGCGCGGCCAACCAGGGCCAGGTCTATGAAAGCTTCAACATGGCCTCGCTATGGAAGCTGCCGGTGATCTACGTGATCGAGAACAACCGCTACGCGATGGGCACGGCGGTGTCGCGTTCTTCCGCCGAGACGGACTTCTCGCACCGCGGCCTTTCCTTCAGGATACCCGGCATCCAGGTCGACGGCATGGATGTCCGCGCGGTGAAGGCCGCCGCCGACCTAGCGACGGAATGGTGCCGCTCCGGCGAGGGGCCGATCATCCTGGAAATGCAGACCTACCGCTATCGCGGCCACTCCATGTCCGACCCGGCGAAATACCGCTCCAAGGACGAAGTGCAGAAGATGCGCTCCGAGCACGACCCGATCGAGCAGGTGAAGAATCGGCTGATCGAGAAGAAATGGGCAAGCGAGGACGATCTGAAGGCGGCAGACAAGAAGGTGCGCGACATCGTCGCCGACGCGGCCGACTTCGCCCAGAACGATGCGGAGCCGGATGCGTCCGAGCTCTGGACCGACGTAGTGCACTGATCAGGAGAGGGATGCACA
>JBQCFH010000238.1:0-12969 GCA_051959385.1 Rhizobiaceae bacterium
GCCGATCTCGACGCGGCCGCCCTCCTCCACGCCGAGCGCGGAAGCGTCGTCCGGATGGATCAGGAGCTGCGGCCTGCCTTCCTTGGCCTTCGACACGGGCGTCTCGGTGAAGCTCGAATTCAGGAAATTGCGCGCCGGCGAGGTGGCGAGCCGGAACGGATGCCTATCGTCCGCGACCTCGATCAGATCGACGTGGTCGGGGAATTCCGGCAGGCGCTCATAAGGCCCGAGCACGCCCATCGAGCGCGGCGGCCGGTTCGGCGCGGCCTGCCCCGTCCAGTTCGGCTTGAAATGGAACTTGCCGTCGGCGTGGCCGAAACCGTTCAGGAAATGCGCTTCCTCGAATGGCGGCTGCAGGTCGGCCCATTTCTCCTCGCGGAAGGTCTCGAACGTGCCGAGGCCCTTCTTGCGGAGCATCATGTCGATATGCTCGCGCTCCGTCATGCCGAAGCCCGGCAGGTGCGACACGCCGAGGCGTTTCGCCAGTTCTTCGATGACGAAGTGGTTGGTGCGCGGCCCTTCCGGCGGCTCGACCAGCTTGGGCCCGAGCGTGATGTGCTGGTTGCCGCCGCCCTTGTAGATATCGTCATGCTCCAGGAACATGGTCGCCGGGAGCACGACGTCGGCGAGCTTCGCCGTGTCGGTCATGAACTGCTCGTGCACGCATGTGAAAAGATGGTCGCGCAGGAACCCTTGCCTTACCAGCCGCTGCTCGGGCGCGACATTGGCCGGATTGGTGTTCTGGATCAGCATCGCCGTCACCGGCGGCCCGCCATAAAGCGCGTCCGGGCGTCCGACGAGGACGGGGCCGATGCGAGAATGGTCGAGGTAGCGGATCTTCGGATCGCGAAGGCGCGTGCCTTCCAAAAGGTCCGTATTCAGCTTCAAGATGCCGGAATTGGAATGGAAGGCGCCGCCGCCCTCATATTGCCACGCGCCCGTCACGGCCGCGATGCAGGAAGCAGCGTGCATGGCAACGGAGCCGTTGCGCTGGCGCGAGAAGCCGTAGCCGAGGCGGAAATAGGTCCTCTTCGTCGTGCCTACGAGGCGGGCGAAGGCTTCGATTTCGGCCGCCGGCAGGCCGGTGATGGCGGAAGCCCATTCCGGCGTGCGCGTCTTCAGGTGGGCTTCCAGTCCCTTCGGGTCGTCGGTGTACTTCTCCAGATAAGGCCAATCGGCCATGCCATCCCGGAAGAGCACGTGCATGACCGCGCAGGCGAGGGCCGCGTCGGTGCCCGGCTTCACGACCAGGCCGATGTCGGCCTGCTTCATCGTCGCGTTCTCGTAGATGTCGATCACGACGATCCTGGCGCCGCGCTCCTTGCGCGCGCGGATCGCGTGGGTCATCACGTTGACCTGCGTGACCACGGCATTGGTGCCCCAGATCACGATACAATCCGATTTCGCCATCTCGCGCGGGTCGGGGCCGGCGAGCTTGCCGGTACCCATCATCCAGCCCGTCCAGGCTAGATTGGTGCAGATCGAGCCGAAGAAGCCAGAATATTTCTTGGCATGGCGCAGCCGCTCGATGCCGTCGCGCTGCACGAGCCCCATCGTGCCGGCGTAGAAATAGGGCCAGACCGTCTCGGAGCCGTGTTTTTCTTCCGCCGCGATGAATTTCGCCGCGACGAGGTCGAGCGCGGCGTCCCAGCTTGCCTCCTTCCAGCCGCCCTCGCCCTTGGCGCCGGCGCGGATAAGCGGCTTCAGGAGCCGGTCGGGATGGTGCAGGCGGTCGGCGTAGCGGGCGACCTTGGCGCAGACCACGCCGGCCGTGTAGCTGTTCGACTTCGCGCCGTGGATGCGGCCGATGCGGTTGCCGCCCAGAAGCTCCACCTCGAGCGCGCAGGTGGAGGGGCAATCGTGCGGGCAGGCCGAATGGCCGATATCGATCCTGGCGAGCGAGTTCATGCGTCTTCTCTACCGGATTCCGCCGGGCCGGTGTAGAGCCACGAGATGAACTATCGTCACATCTATCACGCCGGAAATTTCGCCGACGTGTTCAAGCATGTCGTCCTGTCGCGGATCATGGCGTACCTGAAGCGCAAGGAGGCAGCCTTCCGCGTCATCGACACCCATGCCGGAATCGGCCTTTACGATCTCGGCAGCGAGGAAGCGCAGAAGACCGGCGAGTGGCGGGGCGGAATCGGCCGGCTCATGGACGCCGCGCCCGCAGGGGCCCCGGGCATGCTGCTCCAGGATTTCCTGGGGGCCGTCCGGGCATGCAATCCTAGTGGCAGCGTCGAACGTTATCCCGGCTCGCCCCTTCTGGCCCGGCACTTCCTGCGGCGGCAGGATCGCCTCACCGCCATCGAACTGCACCCCGAGGACGCGCTCAGCCTGAAAAAGCTCTTCGCCGGCGATTATCAGGTGCGCGTCATCGAACTCGACGGCTGGCTCGCCCTCGGCGCGCATCTGCCGCCCAAGGAGAAGCGCGGCCTCGTGCTGGTCGATCCCCCCTTCGAAGAGGAAGGCGAATTCGAGCGCATGATCGACGGGCTGAAAAAGGCGTATCGCCGCTGGCCTGGCGGCATCTACGCCTTCTGGTATCCGGTCAAGGACCGCGCGACGGTCGAGCGCTTTCGCCGGGAGCTTGCCGAAACCGGCATCCCCAAGATTTTCGACGCGTCGATGACGATCCGTACGCCCTCGGCCGAGCCCAGGCTGGACGGCTGCGGCATGGCGATCGTCAACCCGCCCTTCGTTCTCGGGGAGGAACTGATGGAAATTTTGCCGCTCCTTACGCGGACCCTCGGTGAGGACAAGGGCGCGGCGTGGTCGGTCGAGCAACTGGCCGGCGATGCCGCTTGACCGCGATTTCGGCAGACATCACTCTATTTGCAGGCTAGAATCACGAAATCGGGACAATCAGGACAGACCGTCATGAAGATCATCGCCCGGCGCGCCATTGCCGCACTTGCCTCGGTTTTCTGCCTCGCGGGCGGTTTCGCACCGGCGGGCGCAGCC
Organism: Rhizobiaceae bacterium; assembly: GCA_051959385.1. Lineage (GTDB taxonomy): Bacteria > Pseudomonadota > Alphaproteobacteria > Rhizobiales > Rhizobiaceae > Mesorhizobium_L. Next base: position 2,965 of record JBQCFH010000238.1, read on the forward strand.
GACTTGATCGTGCATCAGCACGCCTATTACGACGAGGGCGCGCAGGCCTGCGCCCAGGATTGGGTGCTGTCGCGCATCGAGGGGAAGTTCCGCTATCAGGTGACGCATGTGCCGAATCTGCCGGACGTCGCGCTTGTCGATTTCCGCGACATCCGCATGAAGCGCTATGAGCCGGCGATGTCGCGCAGCGAGATCACGCGGCGCTATTGCGAGGCGACCGCCTACACGTCAGACGGCCGCCGTCACGCGATGTGGTACCTGATCGAGGATCGCGCCGGCTTCGCAGGCCTCGGCCATAATGTCGAGTTCTGCATGGTCAATTTCGACCGCTGGAAGGTCTATAACGGCCTCTGCCGCGTCCTGCGCTGACCGTCGCCGGGTCCCGATGCCGAAGGGGAAACTGCTCAACCGGCTCCTTTGCGCGTTCGCATCGGGGGCGCTCAGCCTGGCGGTGAGCGTCGGGGCTGGCGCTGCGGCTCCCGGCGGAACAAGCATTCAACCGGCGGAAGCCGCTCCTCAGGCGACGCCGAAGCCTTTCGATTTCTACGTCCTGGCGCTTTCCTGGTCGCCGAGCTATTGCGCGGCGGCCGGAGCCAAGGCGAACAAGTATCAATGCGGCAAGAAGCCGGCCTACGGGTTCATCGTGCATGGACTGTGGCCGCAATACGAGCACGGCTATCCGAAGGACTGCAAGAGCAACGCGGAGCGCAAGGTGCCGCGCGATCGGCTGAGGGCGCTCTCCGATCTCATGCCGGGATACGGCCTCATCATCCATGAGTGGCGCACCCATGGAATGTGCACGGGGCTCTCGCAGGAGGCTTATTTCGCCACGCTGCGCAAGGCGTACAAAAGCGTTGCGATCCCGGCGGAATTTGCGCGCAGCGATGACGGCACGGTGAAGCCGGCCGATGTGGAGGCGGCGTTTATCAGCGCCAATCCCGACATGCCGGCCGACGGGGTCAGCGTCGACTGCGACCGCAAATATCTGCGCGAGGTGCGCATCTGCCTGACGAAGGAGATGCGCTTCCGATCCTGCCTGGAACTCGAGCGTGGCGAGTGCCACGCCGCATCCGTACAGATGCCGCCATCATAGGCGCCTTAAGAAAAAGGCCGCAGCAGGTGCGGCCTTCTCTCATCCGTATGGCGGTCCGGTCAGCGCGAGTAGAACTCGACCACCAGGTTCGGCTCCATCTGGACGGCGAATGGCACGTCGGCCAGACCCGGCACGCGGCTGTAGGTGGCGGTCATCTTGCCGTGGTCGGCGTCGATGTAGTCGGGCACGTCGCGCTCGGGAAGCTGCACCGCCTCCAGAACCGCGACGAGCTGCTTCGACTTCTCGCGAACCTCAATCACATCGCCCGGCTTGCAGCGATAGGAAGCGATGTTGACCCGGCATCCATTGACGTTGACGTGGCCGTGGTTGACGAACTGGCGCGCGGCGAAGATCGTCGGCACGAACTTGGCGCGATAGACAATGGCGTCGAGGCGCGATTCCAGGAGGCCGATCAAATTCTCGGAAGTGTCGCCCTTGCGGCGGTTCGCCTCCTCATAGACCTTGCGGAACTGCCGTTCCGAAACGTCGCCGTAATGCCCCTTGAGTTTCTGCTTGGCGCGCAGCTGCAGACCGAAGTCCGACAGCTTGCCCTTGCGGCGCTGGCCGTGCTGGCCGGGCCCGTATTCGCGCCGGTTGACGGGGGATTTGGGGCGGCCCCAGACATTTTCGCCGAGACGGCGGTCGAGCTTGTATTTTGCGGATTCGCGCTTGCTCATCGCATTTCCTTTCAATGGTTGCCACCCGGAACCTCATGTTCCAGGTGAAGGAAACGCGCCCTCCTCTGGCTCCCATTTCGGAGCCTGACAGGATCTTCCACGCACGCTTTGCGGAAAGGTCCACGGGACACGTTACTTTCGCACGGCGCGATGGCTATCCATTCGTCCACGTCGCACGAAAACAATCACCGGACATTCCTGCCCGGTGATCGCGTGGTTCGTTAGTGCCAAATCCGCGTGCTGTCAACGCCCCGCCGGTCCATCGGGGCGTGCAAGCCGTTCATTCGGCGGGAATCAGCGCCTCCTCGTGGCGATGTTTCTGCTGGCCCATGCGCAGCAATGCATGGCGGACGCGGTCCGTCAGCCAGAGCAAAGCCCTGATCGTCAGCGACGGGGCGGCGAAGTGGGAAGCGAATTCCTCGTTGATCTGCCGCGGCCGCCAGTATTCCTCGTTCCATTGCCGGAAGGCTTTCACCAGCTCGATTTCCTGGTCCCGTTCCACCGCGAGCGTGGAGCAGCCGCACCGCGCCGCAATGGTCAGCCGTCCCTGCGAATCGAAGTGGAAGCTGTGACGGCTGGGAATGTGCTGGAGTGTGCCACGGTTGACGGCAAACTGCTCCGGGCTGGTGCGCAATGCGCTTATCATGGGGCTGACGTTCAAATAGGACATGACATACCTCCTGCTGTTCGATGATCTGCGCGCGATCATGGCGGCGTCGAAGCCCCATCCGGCATCACGCGGCCCGGCTGGTCCGCGTCGGTGTCGGCATGCGATGACTTGCACGCCGGATGAACGAGCCTCCGAACCGCATGCCGAAAAAAAGGTTCCGGGCCGCGGTAAATTCCGGTCTCATTGTGAAGCGATGAAATACTGCAAGGTAGCCGGGGCGATCTCGCCACTCCCGATGGTCCTGAAGGACATTTCGCCTCTAGGATGCTAGCTTGATCCGGCAAGCCGTATGCAGCGGGCGGGGAACGATGGGCTTGATAAGGAGGACGTTCGGCAAATTCGGCGCGGCGCGGGCCGCGGCGCTTGGCCTGCTCTTTACCCTGGCGCCAGGAGCATCCGGAGCGGACACGCAATATTGCCGGCATCTCGAAGCCGAACTTGCCTCGGAGCCGGCCACGCGGTCGGCCGCGAGGAGGCTGGAGCGCTACGATCAGGCGATCGAGGACCAGACGGCCGAGCTTTCCCGGGCGCGCCGCATGGCCCAACGCAGCGGCTGCGCCGACTTGTTCGGCAATTTTCGCGGCGATTCTTCCGGCCGCTGCGATCCGATCAGCCGGACGATCGAGCGGATGGAACGCAACATGTCGATGCTCGAGCGGCGCAGGGATGCACTGGCAGCGCGCGCGGACGCCCCGAGCCGGCAGGAAAGCCTCGCGGCAATCGATGCCAACGGGTGCCGCGAACCGCAGGTGGGCGACAGGAGGCTGCCCGGGCCTGTGGGCGAAGGCACCGACGGGAGGACCCTGTTCAGCCGCATCAATCCCGGCCTCATCATTCATCGGTCCGGGCCGCCTCAGGAGGGCGACGAGCCCCCGGTGGACCTGCCCGGCAACGGCATCGACCCCTCCGGGACGTATCGAACGATGTGCGTCCGCACCTGCGACGGGTATTATTTTCCGATCTCTTTCGCCACCGCGCCCGCCAATTTCGCGCGCGACGAGCAAATCTGCCAGGCGCGATGCCCGGGCACGAAGGTGGAGCTCTATTACCACGTGCCGGACGAGGAATCCGAAGACATGGTCTCGCTGGCCGGCGTGCCCTACAAGGAGCTGCCGACGGCCTTCCTCTATCGCAAGGCCAGTGCGCCGCGCCTGCCGGGCTGCACATGCGCCGCCGCCGGCCGTTCTTCGATCATCGCCGCTACGCCCTCCGGCAAAGACGCGCCGGAAGAGGCCGCAACGGCCACCATCGGGCCGAAAGGGAAGGCCGCGGCCGCTCCAGGCGACGCACGCAACCGCGCCGCGGAAGCGGCTGCCGTCGGGCCGACACCAGCCGCCGACAAGGACCGCAAGGTCAGGGTCGTCGGGCCAACGTTCCTTCCCGACCCATCAAAGGCAATAGATCTGCAAGCTCCGGCCCCGAAGAAAGCCCCGTAAGCGCGAGTCTCAGCGGCGCGAAAAGCGCCCTGCCCTTGCGGCCGGTCTTCTCCTTCACCCGGTCCGACCACAGCTTGAACGTCGAGCGGTCCCAGGGTTCCGGCGGCAGAAGATCGAAGGCGGAGCGGACGAATCCGATGTCCTCCGGCGGCAGGTCCGGCGGCGCCTCCGGCCCGTTCTGGACAATCCGCCACCATTTCGCCGCGTCGGCAAAAATGTCGAGATTGCCGCGCACGGCCAGCCAGAACGGCTCGGCATTCGGCCTTTCGATGCCGAGCGCGGCGAGACGCGGCTCGGCCTCCTCGAACTCCATCGCGTGGAGAAGCGCGCGGTTCAGCACCTTCAATTCGTCGGGATCGAACTTCGATGCTGAGCGCGACGTCGCCATCGGGTCGAAATGCGCCGCAAGCTCGGCCATGGAGCGCATGGCCGAGACGCTCTCCGACGTGCCGATGAGCACGGCGAGCGAGGCCACCGCCATCGGCTCCAGCCCGGCGTCCCGCAGGCCTCTGATCGACAGTGCGCCGGAGCGCTTGGAAAGCCCCTCGCCGGAAGCGGTGGTGAGCAGGTTGTGATGGCCGAAGGCCGGCGGCTCGCTGCCGAGCGCGCGGAAGAGCGCGATCTGCACGCCGGTGTTGGTGACGTGGTCGTCGCCGCGGATAACATGCGTGATGCCCATATCAATGTCGTCGACGACCGACGGAAGCGTATAGAGATAGCTGCCGTCGGCGCGCACCAGCACCGGATCGGAAAGCGAGGCGAGGTCGACCGTCTCGCGGCCCCGCACCACATCGTCCCAGTGGATTTCCGTCCGCTCCGTCTCGAAGGGCGAATGCTCGAAATTCGGCAGCAGGAAGCGCCAGTGCGGCGCGCGGCCTTCCGCCTCCAGCGCCTTTCTTTCTTCGCCGGTCAGTTTCAGAGCCTCGCGGCCATAGACGGGCGGCAGGCGGCGGGAGAGCCTGATCTTGCGCCGCAGTTCCAGTTCCTCCGGCGTCTCGTAGCAGGGATAGAGCAAGCCAGCCGCCTTCAGCTTCTCCACCGCCGCGTCGTAGGCGGCAAACCGTTTCGACTGATATTCGATCCGGTCCGGGTGGATGCCGAGCCACTCGAGGTCTTCAAGGATTGCGTCGGCATATTCCTGCTTCGAGCGCGCGATGTCGGTGTCATCGAACCGCAGGGTGAACCGGCCGCCATGCATCTTGGCGAAGAGCCAGTTGAACAGCGCGGTGCGCGCATTGCCGATGTGGATATAGCCGGTCGGAGACGGGGCGAAGCGGACGGTGACGGTCATGCGCGCGGGGTTAGCCGAGGGCGCGCCGATTGGCAATGCGGTGACCCGCGCTGCGTAGCGCAAGTCGGCTCCAATGTTCAGAAGAAAAAGCCCCGCGGCTTGCGCCGCGGGGCCTTTGTATTTGGCCGGCCGGCGGAAGCCGGCTTGCAGATCAGTGCGCCAGCACCGCGAGCAGCAGGAGCGCCACGATGTTGGTAATCTTGATGGCGGGGTTCACGGCCGGGCCGGCGGTGTCCTTGTAGGGATCGCCGACGGTGTCGCCCGTCACCGAAGCCTTGTGCGCCTCGGAACCCTTGAGGTGCTTCACGCCGTCCTTGTCGGTAAAACCGTCCTCGAAGCTCTTCTTGGCGTTGTCCCAGGCGCCGCCGCCGGAGGTCATGGAGATCGCCACGAAAAGGCCATTGACGATGACGCCGAGGAGCGACGCGCCGAGGGCAGCGAAGGCCGAAGCGCGCGAGCCGGAGATGAGCAGCACGCCAAAATAGACGACGAGCGGCGCCAGCACCGGCAAAAGCGATGGGATGATCATCTCCTTGATCGCTGCGCGGGTGAGCAGGTCCACCGCCTTGGCGTAGTCCGGCTTCGACGTCCCCTTCATGATGCCCGGATTCTCGCGGAACTGACGCCGTACCTCCTGGACGATAGCTCCGCCCGCGCGGCCGACCGCCGTCATGGCGATGCCGCCGAAGAGGTACGGGATCAGGCCGCCGAAGATCAGCCCGGCGACAACATAGGGGTTCGACAGGTCGAACGAGATCTCGCCGATGCCCTGGAAGTAGGGGAACTTGTCGGCATTGCCGGCAAAATAGCGCAGATCGTTCGAATATGCGGCAAACAGCACCAGCGCGCCGAGACCGGCGGAGCCGATGGCGTAGCCCTTGGTCACAGCCTTGGTGGTGTTGCCGACCGCGTCAAGCGCATCCGTGGAATGACGGACTTCCGCCGGCAGGCCGGACATCTCGGCGATGCCGCCGGCATTGTCCGTCACCGGGCCGAAGGCGTCGAGCGCCACGATCATGCCGGCCAGCCCAAGCATGGTGGTGACCGCGATGGCGATGCCGAACAGCCCGGCAAGCTGGTAGGTGGCGATGATGCCGCCGATGATGACGATCGCCGGCAGCGCGGTAGCCTCGAGCGAGACGGCGAGACCCTGGATGACGTTGGTGCCGTGTCCGGTAACCGACGCCTGCGCGATCGAATTGACCGGGCGCTTGTTGGTGCCGGTGTAGTATTCGGTGATGACCACGATGAGACCGGTCACGATGAGGCCGATCACGCCGCAGACGAACAGGTCGGTGCCGTTGATGACCGTCTCGGCGCCGCCTGTCAGTGCCTTGACCGTGCCCACATCGCCCCAGCCGATGGTCAGCGAATTGGCCACCGCAAGCCCGATGATCGACAGGATACCGGTCGCGATCAGGCCCTTGTAGAGCGCGCCCATGATCGAGCCGTTGGCGCCGAGCTTGACGAAGAAGATGCCGATCACCGAGGTGACGATGCAGGCGCCGCAGATGAGCAGCGGATAAAGCATCACGCTCGGAAGCACGGCCGTGCCGCCGAAGAAGATCGCGGCCAGCACCATCGTGGCAACGACGGTCACCGCATAGGTCTCGAAAAGATCGGCGGCCATGCCGGCGCAGTCGCCGACATTGTCGCCGACATTGTCGGCGATGGTCGCGGGATTGCGCGGATCGTCTTCCGGGATACCCGCCTCGACCTTGCCGACCAGATCGCCGCCGACATCCGCACCCTTGGTGAAAATGCCGCCGCCGAGACGGGCGAAGATGGAGATGAGCGAAGCCCCGAAGCCGAGCGCGACCAGCGCGTCGACCACTTCGCGGCTCGCCGGCTCGAAGCCCATGAATTGGGTCAGGACCAGGTAATAGACAGAGACGCCGAGTAGCGCGAGGCCCGCCACCAGCATGCCGGTTATGGCGCCCGACTTGAAGGCGATCTCGAGACCGGCCGCAAGGCTGCCCGATGCCGCCTGGGCGGTGCGCACGTTGGCGCGGACGGAGACGTTCATGCCGATGAAACCCGCCGCCCCGGAAAGGATCGCGCCGATCAGGAAGCCGATCGCGGCCGCGCCCGAAAGCAGCCACCAGGCCAGAAGGAAGACCACCACGCCCACGATCGCGATGGTCGTATACTGGCGGGCGAGATAGGCCTGCGCGCCCTCGCGGATAGCGCCGGCGATTTCCTGCATTCGGGCATTGCCCTGGTCCGCGGCCAGCACCGATTGCGTTGCCCAGATGGCATACACAACCGAGAGCAGTCCGCAGGCTATGACGACGTAAAGCATTGTCATTTCCCTTGATGTGGTCCTATGGAACCCCTCCGAGGACCGTGAGGATTCGGGCAGGAATCGGTCCAGACGGAATCCTTCCCTTCGCGGCGGCTTATGCGTAACCATCCGCAGAAGGTCAAGGATTTGTTCGGTTTTTGCCCGGCTTTCGGCTTAGCAATAGGACGTACGGAAAGCCGCATCATTCGCCGGCGGCGATGCCGGCCCGGCCTCTGATCACCATCATTCCGGCAAGCGCCGCCAGGCACATCCCCACGACCGGAAAAACGATCCAGTTGAGCATCGTCCAGCCATAGGCGTTGTAGACCTGGCCCGACATGAGCGAGGCGAAGGCCACGCTGCCGAAAAGCAGGAAATCGTGGAGCCCCTGGATCCTGCTCTTTTCGGAGGGGCGGTAGGTCTCGGCAACGATAGCCGTCGAGCCGATGAAGCCGAAGTTCCAGCCGACGCCGAGGAGGATGAGCGCTGTCCAGAACTGCCAAAGATGGATGCCCGACAGGGCGACCAGGGCGCAGCCGAGCAGGAGCAGGAGCCCTGTCGCGACGATCTTCTCCTTGCCGAAACGCGCGATGAGACGGCCGGTGAAGAAGCTCGGTCCGAACATCGCGAGCACATGCCACTGGATGCCGTGGACGGCGTCGTCCGTACCGAGGCCGCAGCCGACCATCGCCAGCGGCGCGCCTGTCATGACGAAGCTCATCAGCGCGTAGCTGCCGACCGCACAGAGAAAGGCGACGATCAGGCGTGGCTGGGCGAGGATCACGCCCAGCGGGCGGGCCGCCTCATGCGCCGGCAGTTCGGCGGCGGGCGCATCCTTGGGCAAGTTCAGGAAAAACAGGACCATGGCCCCGATCGCTGCCAGGCCGATGATCGCCACGAACGAGCCGGCGAAGGGAACCGGCGCGAAGAGCTCGCGCGTATAGATGACCGTCTGCGGCCCGATGATCGCCGCGAACATGCCGCCCGCCAGCACCCAGGAGATGGCGCGCGCCTTGAATTGCGCCGGTGCGTTGTCGGCGGCGGCGAAACGGTATTGCTGGACGAAGGAGTTGCCGGCGCCGATGATCAGGAGGCCGACGACGAACAGCCAGAAGCTCTGGTGGAAGAGCGCCGCGGCGGCGATCCCGCCACCTAGCGCGCTGAACAGCGTGCCAACCCAGAAACCGTTGCGCCGGCCGAGCGCCCGCGCGATCGCGGCGGCCGGCAGCGCGCCGAGCGCCACGCCGACATTGAAGCCGGTGACCGGCGCCGTCGCCAACGACTTGTCGGATCCGAGCAGATAAAGCCCGGCGAGACCGCCCATCGAAATAGCGATGGACGGACAGGAGCCGACGATCGCCTGCAGCGTCGCCAGTAGAAAGGCTATGCGCCGCGACGAAGAGACGGCGGAGGCGCTCATCCGGCGCTCTTGCCCCTGCCCTCGCCGCGCACGCGCCGCGCCACCCGGTCGAGCACCGCGTTGACGAGCTTCGGCTCGTCCTCCTCGTAGAAGGCCTTGGCGATATCGACATATTCGGAGACGATGACGGCGACCGGCACATCCGGGCGCTTCATCAGTTCATAGACGCCGGCGCGCAGGATCGCTCGTAACGTCGAATCGAGCCTGGAGAGCGGCCAGTCATCCATCAGCGATTGGCGAATGACCGGGTCGATCTCCTTCTGATGCTCGACCACGCCGGAAAGGATGGCGCGGAACCACTGCGCGTCCGCCTCGCGATAGATTTCCCCGTCGACCTCCTTGCCGAGGCGATAGGCCTCGTATTCCGCCGCGATCTCGAGCAGGCCGGTCCCGACGATATCCATCTGGTAGAGCGCCTGCACGGCGGCCAAACGCGCAGTGCCGCGCTTGTTCGCCTGGCGGGGCCCAGGCTCGCCGCTCCTGCCGGCGGACGTCACGACGTCAGGCTCCAAGCTTGCGGCGCAGCTCGATCATCGAAAGGGCCGCACGCGCCGCAAAGCCGCCCTTGTCGCCTTCGTTCGCCCGCGCGCGGGCCCAGGCCTGATCGTCGTTCTCGACGGTCAGGATACCGTTTCCGATGGCGAGCGATTCCTCCACCGATAGGTCCATCAGCGCACGGGCTGATTCGTTGGCCACGATGTCGAAATGGTAGGTCTCGCCGCGAATGATGCAGCCGAGCGCGACGAAGCCGTCATATTCCCTGCCGCCCTCCTCGGCCGCATCGAGCGCGAAGGAAATGGCCGCCGGAATTTCCAACGCGCCCGGAACGGTTACGACATCATAGGTCGTGCCGGCGTCGTCGAGGGCGGATTTCGCCCCGGCGAGAAGCGCGTCCGCCAGGTCGTCGTAGAAGCGCGCCTCCACGATGAGGAGATGGGGGTTCTGCTGGTCGGCCATGAGTGTCTCCGGGCAAGCGGCTCACTTAGGACGAACGGCGCGGCGGGACAAGCGCCGTTTCCGCCAACACGCAAATCCGGGTTTGGGCGACCCGCGCCGAGGCGTCCGGAAAGGGCCGAATCTACCGATTGTGCTTGCCTAGGAAGTCCAGCATTTCCTCGACAAAACGATCGAATG
>JBQCFH010000239.1:0-2712 GCA_051959385.1 Rhizobiaceae bacterium
TTTAGAACGGCGTCCCTAACGTTGCGTTAAGCCCTGGCCGCAACGTCAGGTGGTCGCGCTGCAACGCCGGATTGGGTTCCGGTGCGGCGGCTGCGCAATTCATGGACCATGTCCATAAAAATACTGGACTCCGTCCACGGACTGGCTACTCTCGCCGGATTTCAGGGAGATTGCCATGGATAACGCCTTCGCCGCGCAAGTCGCCGATGTCCGCCGTTTCAACCGCTTCTACACGCGCACGGCCGGCTTTCTGAACGAGACGCTGACTCAGAGCGCCTTCACGCTTGCCGAAGCGCGCATCCTGTTCGAACTGGCGCACGGCCCGTCGCCATTCGCCGTGGACATCGGTCGGGAACTGGGGCTCGACCCCGCCTATCTCGCCCGCATTCTGAAAAGGTTCACCGGCGCCGGACTGGTCGCAGCCGAGCCCGACGACGGCGATCGCCGCCGCCGGCGCCTGAAGCTGACGGCGAAAGGCAACAGCGTCATGGCGGACCTCTGGGCGAAGGCGGACACGGATATCGGCCGCCTGCTGTCCCCGCTTAGCGAAAGGCAGCGCGGCCGGCTGACTGCCGCCATGGGGGAAATCGAAAAATTGCTCGGCCCGCAGCGGCAGGCGAGCGCTGAAGTGACAATCCGCCCGCACCGTGTCGGCGACGTCGGCTGGATCGTGCACCGCCAGGCCGTGCTCTATGCTGAGGAATATGGCTGGGATATCGGCTATGAAGGATTGATCGCCGGCATATGCTCGGACTTCATCCTGAACTTCAAGCCGGGCAAGGAATATTGCTGGGTCGCCGAGCGTGGCGGGGCAATCGTCGGCTCGGTGTTCCTTGTCCGCAAGGACGAGGAGACGGCTAAGCTGCGCCTGCTCTACGTCGAGCCTGCCGCGCGCGGTCTCGGCGTCGGCGCCCGGCTCGTCGACGAATGCATCCGCATGGCCCGGGCTTCCGGCTACGGAAAGCTTGTCCTGTGGACGAACGACATCCTGGTCGCGGCCCGGAAGATCTATCAGAAGGCCGGCTTCGTCCTCGTCGAGGAGGAGAAGCATCACAGCTTCGGCAAGGACCTTGTCGGCCAGAACTGGGAACTTGAACTGTAGTCAGCCGCTTTAAGGTTCGTTGAACAATTTTGGACCGACCCGCGCCGCTTCGGCGCTTCGTTGCTGGACCTTGCCATGACCGCCTCGCCGTGTTCCTCTACTTCGGGTGGCAAAGCTGTCGGCTTCGCCACCATGCCAGGCTGCAACGCATACCGGCGGCCGGTCGCGGCGCAGTCCATCGTCGCCGATATCCGCGCTCGCTCGGGAGGAGGAAGAACAGATTGACGAAAGTGGCGATGGGGCCGTTGACAATCGCCATAGTCGGAGAGGGTCCCGTTTACGGGGCAGTCAGGGACGAAATCGCGGAAGCGCTGGAGCCGAGCCTGTCGCCCGCCGATATCGAATTCCGCTTCTCGCGGGCCTCGTGGCCGGCACCTTGCCGCTCCGTCGGTTCCGTCATGATTTCAGGCGCCGGTACGCGCTTTTCACGGGCCGGGCTCCTGTACGCCATCGAGCAAAGGAAAGACGGCACGACGCTGGTAGAGATCGCCTCCGACGCCATCTCCAGGCCGGCCAGCCAGGCGGTTCGGCGCATTCTCGACTGGAACTATCTGTCCCACCCGGAACTGCAGGCGAAGATATTCCTGTACGATATCTTCGACTGGATCACCGAACTGCACCTTCTGGAGCGGCAGGCGAGCTACATCCATGCCGGGACGCTGGCCAGGGACGGCCGGGCTATCGCCATCATGGGCTGGGGAGGGGCAGGAAAGACGACTTCCCTGCTGAAGCTCTGCCTGGAGGATGGCTGGGCTTATCTCAGCGACGATCTCGGCCTCGTCGACGTTTCGGGGCAGCTATACCGCACGCCCAAGCGTATCCAGATATACGGACACAATGTCAGCGGCCAGCCCCGCCTGGCGGACAGGCTGCTCCGGATTTTGGCCCCGATGGACCGTCTGGCCTGGCGCTCCAGGCTGAAATTGAAGGGGCCGAAAGGCGTGCGCCGAAGGATCGGCGCCCATGCCTTGCTTGGCAACATGGCGGAAAGCGCAAAGCTGACCGACATACTGTTTCTCGAGCGCGGCAGTTCACGCCATCCGCAGTTTCTGCCGGCCGATACGGATGAGATCGCGCGCCGGATGGCGGCCATCGTGCTGGCGGAAATCGAGCCCTATTCCTCCCTGCACCGGGAGTGCCGGGCGGCCGGCATCGCGATCTTTCCTCCGCCGGAGGAGGTCGAGCGCCGCGTCGGCGCCGTTCTTGCCAAGGCGTTCGAAGGCATTCCCGCCTTCTATCTGAGGACCGGCGACAAGCTCGATCCCGACCGGCTGACCCGAACCATCGCGGACCACGCCAGAAGGCCGGTCTCAAAGGTATGAGAGCGGATCGCGAGAAGCCTTAGTTTCCGCGCGCGTCGGCAAGCGCGCCGGGGAACTCCGTGGCGAAGATGGCGATCTCTTCTTCCGGGCCGCAGCTGACGCGGATGGCGCGGTCGAGGACCGGCGCCATCGATTTCCGCACGAAGACGTCGCGCGCGATCAGCGCGTTCATCACTTTCAGCGCGTAGGCGCCGTCGCCGCCGCAATCGATCGAGACGAAATTCGTGGCCGAGGGCAGGGCGGTGAGGCCGTTCTCCCGAGCGATGCCGGCGATGCGGCTACGGCAAT
>JBQCFH010000240.1:0-3999 GCA_051959385.1 Rhizobiaceae bacterium
AGGATGGGCCAGTGAAAATGAAACCAGGGCGTGTAGCCGAATGGCAATTTCGCACTGGACTTCCAAGACAGTCGCTCTCCCCCGCTCGACGGGGGAGAGGAAGCGCTGGCCGCAAGGCTTGGCCCCCTTCCTCCCCCCCACGAATGTGGGGGAGAGGTGGCGCGCGAAGCGCGACGGAGTGGGGGTGACTCAGCCATCTGCAATTGCCCTGCCCTCGACCGGGAGGTGGCCTCCACGGGTCCCGCCTTTGGCCGGCCCGAGGACAGGCTCCGGGCCGGAAGGGGTGAACGCGAAATGGAAGATCAGACCGCAGTCAAACGCTACTCGTCCAGCCGGAATTCCAGATAGACGTTGCGCTGCAGAAGCGACTGGTTGTCGTCCGAGACGATCGACACCATCAGCGCCCCGTCGGCGCGCCGCCAGACATCGAGCCCTTCCATATTGTCGATCTGGTAGCTCATGTCGGCCTCAAGGAGCACCGGGCCGTCGGCCAGCTTGCCCGGCCGGATCGTGCTGCCGTCGATGCGGCGCAACTGCATGGCGACGCCGTCCGCATAGGAGAAGGAGCGCTCGAGCAGCAGGAGATCGCCGTTCGGCAGGAAGGCGCCGTCCGTGATGTCGAATTTGCCGCTGCGGGCTACGGTGAAGATGCCCTTTTGCGGCCCTTCGAGAATGGCGGCGAACTGGTTGCCCTTGTCGTCCAGGCTTCGTTCCGAGACGATCACGCGCGCGCCCTCGAGCGGGCCGTCTTCCGGCGCATAGGCCACCGTCTCGAAGCCGCGATTCATGCGCAACTCCTTGTGCGGAACCAGGAAGTCGAGGTCGCGGATCGGCGCCTTCATGTCGGCCGGATCGATGCGGAATTCGGAGATGCGGTGGTCGCGCTCGAAGCCGACGGTGGCGATGCCGTCCCTGATCCCCAGCCCCTCGGCGTCGGTCTCCCATTTGCTGTCGATCACCCTGCCGTGGCGGTCCACCATCGGCTGCATGGTGAAATCGCTGAAGCCGGAGGGCCTGCCTTCACTGTCGTGATCGACACGGCCGAAGAACCATAAACCGGTATCGGCCACGCCGATGAAATCCGCGCCTGGCTTGCGGAAGCGGAATGCCGACAGGCTGCCGAAATCACGCGCATCGGACACCATTTCCAGCCCGCCGACGAAGGTGAGCGGGCCGAAGTGCGTCTCGTCGCTGCCGATCTTGAAGTGCCGGATCGGCGAGGAAGTGATTTCGATTTTTTCGACGGACGAAGAACCCGCGTTTGCCGGGACCAGAGGAATGAACAAACCGAGCAATGCAACGATCGCAAACCGAAACCGGCCAAGTCGACGCCCTGGGTTGAACGCTGAATGCAAATGCTTGCTCAAGAACGGGCGTGCCGCATCAGCCGGTACGCCTGAGCCCGCCGGCGCGTCGCGTGTCGCGCACGCTTTCCTCGGCGAACAGCGCGGCGAGTTGCTCGGTCATGGCGCCGGCGAGTTCCTCCGCGTCGACGATGGTGACGGCGCGGCGGTAATAGCGCGTGACGTCATGGCCGATGCCGATCGCGAGAAGCTCGACGGGCGAGCGCGTCTCGATCAGTTCGATGACGGCGCGCAGATGCCGCTCCAGATAGTTGCCCGGATTGACCGACAGCGTCGAATCGTCGACCGGCGCGCCGTCCGAGATCATCATCAGGATCTTGCGTTGCTCGCGCCGCGCGATCAGCCGTCCGTGCGCCCATAGAAGCGCCTCGCCGTCGATATTCTCCTTGAGCAACCCCTCGCGCATCATCAGGCCGAGATTTCGCCGCGCCCGCCGCCACGGGGCGTCGGCCGATTTATAGATGATGTGGCGAAGATCGTTGAGCCGGCCCGGATTGGCGGGCTTGCCTTCCTTCAGCCATTTCTCGCGCGCCTGCCCGCCTTTCCAGGCGCGGGTGGTGAAGCCGAGGATCTCGACCGAGACGCCGCAGCGCTCCAGTGTCCGCGCCAGGATGTCGGCGCATGTCGCCGCGACCGTGATCGGCCGGCCGCGCATGGAGCCGGAATTGTCGAGCAGCAGCGTCACCACCGTGTCGCGGAACTTGGTGTCGCGCTCCTGCTTGAAGGAAAGCGGCTGCATCGGATCGATGACGATGCGCGGCAAACGCGCCGTGTCGAGATAGCCTTCCTCCAGATCGAAATCCCAGGAACGGTTCTGCTGCGCCATCAGCCGGCGCTGCAGCCGGTTGGCGAGCCGGCCGACGACGCCCGAGAGATTGGCGAGCTGCTTGTCGAGGAAGGCGCGCAGCCGGTCGAGCTCCTCTTCCTCGCAGAGCTCCTCGGCCCCGACTGTCTCGTCGAAACCGGTGGTGAATACCTTGTAGTCGATATTGCCCGGGAGATTGGCGAACGGGTCTTCCTTGCGCCGCGTCTCGCCCGGCGTCTCGGCGTCGGCGTCCTCTTCCTCCGAAACGTCCTCGGAGGAAGCGTCGCTCGCTTCGGTCTCGCCCTGCTCCTGCTCTTCCGCCGAGGCTTCCGAGTCCTCGGCCTCGGACTGGTCGGCGCCGGAATCCTCTTCCTCGCCCTCTTCGCCCTGCTCCTCGCCCTGCGGCTGCTGCTCGTCGTCTTCGGCGTCCGCCTGGTCCTCGTCGCCGAGCTCCTCGGCCATCTCCATCGAGGCCAGCATGTCGCGGACCACGCGCGCGAAGGCATGCTGGTCATGGAGCTTGTCGGAGAGCGCCTCCAGGTCCCCGGCAGCCTTTTCCTCGATCCAGTCGCGCCAGAGCTCGACCATCTTGCGGCCGCTCCTCGGCGCCGGCCGCCCGGTCAGCTTCTCGCGCACGAGGAGCGCAACCGCTTCCTCGATCGGCGCCTCCGCCTTTTCGGAGACCTCGCCGAGATTGGCCTTGGCGTACTTGTCCTCCAGCATCAGCGCGATATTGTCGCCGACGCCGCGCATGGCTCTGCTGCCGATCGCCTCCACCCGCGCCTGCTCGACGGCGTCATAGACCGCGCGCGCCTGCTTGCCCTCGGGCGCCAGCCTGGCATGGACGCGCGGATCGTGCCGCGCGCGGCGCAGCGCCATTGAATCGCCGAGCCCCCGCGTCACGCCGATGTCGTTGCGCGTCGGCTTCTTCGGCAGGTCGGGCAGCCGCGCATGGCTGCCGGCGAGCGCCGGCTTGTCCTTGGCGAAGGAGACTTCGAGGTCATGGTCGCCGGCGATGGCGCGCATGCATACGCCGACGGCGCGCTTCAGCGCGTCCGTCTCCGCGCCGCCCTTGGGCTTGCTGCGTATGTTGTCGCCGGGGCCTGGCATCAGCCGACCTGATGGTTTGTGGTCTGCCCCTCACCCTTACCCTCTCCCCGTGGACGGGGAGAGGGGGGCGTCAGCATCGCGGCCAGCGACCTTCTCCCCGTTTTACGGGGAGAAGGTGCCGGCAGGCGGATGAGGGGCACTTGGTGCCGCATTCGAAAGTTACCCCAGCACCACGTTCACCGCGCTTTCCGGCAGTTCCTCGCCGAAGGCGCGCTGGTAGAACTCGGCGACGAGCGAGCGCTCCAGCTCGTCGCATTTGTTGAGGAAGGTCAGGCGGAAGGCCATGCCGATGGAGCCGAAAATCTCGGCATTCTCCGCCCAGGTGATGACGGTGCGCGGGCTCATGACGGTCGAGAGGTCCCCATTGATGAAGGCCGAACGCGTCATGTCGGCGACGCGCACCATCTTGTTGACGGTCTCGCGGCCCTTGTCGTTGCGGTAGTGCTTGGCTTTGGCCAGCACGATCGCGACTTCGTTGTCGTGCGGCAAATAGTTGAGCGTCGTGACGATCGACCAGCGGTCCATCTGCGCCTGGTTGATCTGCTGCGTGCCGTGATAGAGGCCGGTCGTGTCGCCGAGCCCGACCGTATTGGCGGTGGCGAAAAGGCGGAAGGCCGGGTGCGGCCGGATCACGCGCGACTGGTCGAGCAGCGTCAGGCGGCCGGAACTCTCCAGCACGCGCTGGATGACGAACATGACGTCCGGCCGTCCGGCGTCGTA
>JBQCFH010000241.1:0-6243 GCA_051959385.1 Rhizobiaceae bacterium
CGATCTCCACAGGGCGGGAGATCGGTGGAAAGAAAGCCCGTTGACTCGAATCGGAGACGCGATTCTAGCTTTTTACAAATGAGAACAAAACAGGAAAATTGGCGTGAACCGCCGCGCGCGTCACCCCGGTTCGGCGCCGGAGCGGAGCGAACGGCGGCAAGACCGGGGTCCATTCCGTGACATCAAACACTGTTCTTCAACTACCACCAGGGATTCCGTGGCTTGCCTTCATCGGAAACAGAGGCGTGCCTCACCATCGCCGCAGAATGGACCCCGGTCTTCCGGTAATCGCGGAGCCTGTCCTCGGGCTTGCCAAAGGCAAGACCCGGGGGCGCTGTCCGGAAACCGGGATGACAGCGGTGACCCTACTTGCTCTTCGCCGTCCTCCTCTGCCGCGGCCGCACGGGTTCGGCCGGCGCGACCACACCGTGCGCCATCTCGTGCATGGCGAGCGCCTTCTCCGCCTTGCCAATATAGTCGCGCGTCATCGGCAGCACGTCGTTCTTCCGGGTGATCTGGAACTGGAAGTTCACCATGTCCTGCCAGCGGAACGCCGCTTCGGAGCCGGCGAGATAGAATTCCCACATGCGGCAGAAGCGCTCGTCGTAGATGGCCTTCGCCCGGTCGCGATTCGCCATGAAGCGCTCGCGCCAGTTCTTCAGCGTCTCAGCGTAATGCAGCCTGAGCACCTCGACATCGGTGACGACCAGGCCGGCGCGCTCGATATGCGGCAGCACTTCGGACATGGCGGGGATGTAGCCGCCCGGGAAGATGTATTTGCGGATGAAGGGGTTGGTGGCCGAGGGCGGGCCGCTGCGGCCGATCGTGTGCAGAAGCATGACGCCGTCGGGTTTCAGGAGCGTCGCGCATTTCTCGAAGAAGGTTCGGTAGTAGTTGACGCCGACATGCTCGAACATGCCGACCGAGACGATGCGATCGAAACGCTCGGATATATTCCGGTAGTCCTTGATCTCGAAATGGGCGCGGCTTTCCAGCCCTTCGGCGCGGGCGCGCTCGACGGAGACGGCGTGCTGCTCGGTCGACAGCGTCACACCCAGCACGTCGGTATCGAAGTTCCGGGCGAGATAGAGCGCCATGCCGCCCCAGCCCGAGCCGATATCGAGCGCGGTCAGCCCCGGCCTCATCTTCAGCTTGGAAACGATATGGCGCTTCTTCGCGAGTTGCGCTTCCTCGAGCGTCATGTCGGGACGCTCGAAATAGGCGCAGGAGTATTGCAGATCGGCGTCGAGGAAGAGTTTGTACATCTCCCCCGAGAGGTCGTAGTGCCGCTGCACGTTGCGCCTGGCGCGGGACGCCGTGTTGATCTGCTGCAGGCCGCGGATGGCGACCCGGAGCGCCTCGATCGTCCGCGTCCAGCGCGGATTGACGCCGTCCATCCCCATATTCTCGTAGGCGATGCGGAGGAAGCCGAGCACGTCGCCTTCCAGCATGTCGACCTCGCCGTCCATATAGGCTTCGGGCAGCGCCAACGTCGGATGCAGCGCGACGGCGCGTTCCGCATGCCGCGTATTGAAGCGGACATGCACCGGTTCCCCGCTGCCGTCGCCGAACTGGTGGGTCTTCCCGTCTGAGCCGGTGATCCTCAGATTCCCGCTCTTTATCAATCGCTCGACAATGCGCCGCAGCAAAGGGTTCATGGCAAAATTCCGGCAGTCCCTCTTTCAAAATAGGGCCTTATTCTGCGACAGAAAGGCACGGCTTGCAAAGTTCTGCGTGGCACAAAAAAGCCCGGGCGAGAGCCCGGGCCGTTGGTCCAAAAAGGCAGCGCGGAATGGGCCTAGGCCTGGCCGGCCTCTTGTTCGCGGGCGCCGCGTTCCTCTTCCTCATCTTCCATCGCGGTCGGGTCGAAGAAGGCTTCGGGCCGCGCGTTTTCGTTGATGTCCTCGCCGTAGATGGCCTCGGCTGAGGTGAGGTCCTCGCCCTTGGCCTGGCGCTCGGCCTCGTCGGCGGAGCGCGCCACATTGAGCGTAACGGTCACCTCGACTTCCGGGTGGAGCGCGATCGAGACATTGGTCAGGCCGATCGCCTTGATCGGCTGGTTGAGCTCGACCTGGTTGCGGGCGATGTTGAAGCCCTCCGCCGCCAAAAGCTCGGCAATGTCGCGCGTCGACACCGAACCGTAGAGCTGGCCGGTCTCGCCGGCCGAGCGGATGGCCACGAAGCTCATGCCGTCGAGCTTCTCGGCAATCTTGGCGGCTTCGCTCTTGCGCTCGAGGTTGCGCGCCTCGAGCTGGGTGCGTTGCGCCTCGAACTTCTTCTTGTTGGCCTCGTTGGCGCGCAGCGCCTTGCCCTGCGGCAGGAGGAAGTTGCGGGCGAAGCCGTCCCTGACCTTGACGGTGTCGCCCATCTGGCCGAGGCGGGAAATGCGTTCGAGAAGAATGACTTCCATCTTTGTCTCCATAGGCGCCATGGTCGGCGGGTCGGTTAGAGACAGACCGGAAGCGGCGCGGACCTCGATCGGTCCGTCTGGGTCGCTGTCCTGCCTGTCCGGCAGTTAGGGCCGCCTTGGCGGTCCAACTCGGGATGATTCCGCTCCCGAAGCGGCAGTTCCCCCTCATCCGGTTGGCTTTGCCAACCACCTTCTCCCCGTTGGGGAGAAGAGGGAGCCGGCCTGGCCGCCCGACCTCCTCTCCCCAGCGGGGAGAGGGTGGCTCGAAGGGCCGGGTGAGGGGGCAGGTCCGTCTGTTACTTCACCAGGTACGGCAGCAGGCCGAGGAAGCGGGCGCGCTTGATCGCCTTGGCGAGTTCACGCTGCTTCTTCTGGCTGACCGCGGTGATGCGCGAGGGCACGATCTTGCCGCGCTCGGAAATATAGCGCTGCAGGAGCCGCACGTCCTTGTAGTCGATGCGCGGCGCGTTGGCGCCCGAGAACGGGCAGGTCTTGCGGCGGCGATGGAAGGGACGCCGCGTCGGGATCTGGTTGATGTCGACCATTATGCCGCTGCTCCTTCGCTTTCTTCGCGCGCGCGGCGCGGGCCCCTGTCGCCGTCAAAGCCGCGCGAGGGACGGTCCTCACGGTCGCGGCGCGGCGGACGATCGCCCCGCTCTCCGCGGTCGCGGTCGTCGCGGTCGCGCTTCTGCAGCATGGCCGACGGGCCTTCCTCGTGCTTCTCGACCTTGATGGTCATGAAGCGGAGGACGTCTTCCGAAAGCCGCTGCTGGCGCTCCATCTCGTTGACGGCCGCCGCCGGGGCGGTGATGTCCATCAGCGTGTAATACGCCTTGCGGTTCTTCTTGATGCGGTAGGTGAGGGACTTCAGCCCCCAGTTCTCGATCCGGCCCACGCTGCCGCCGCCAGCCTCGATCACGCCCTTGTACTGTTCGACAAGCGCTTCGACCTGCTGCGGCGAGAGATCCTGCCGGGCAAGAAATACGTGTTCGTATAATGCCACTATCTTCGCCTTTCTTCGTTTCACTGTCCGGTCCCGGCGGCTAAGCCTCTGCGACCTTGTCCAGCCGCTTGGCGGCGAAGAAGGCGCATGTCGAGACGGTCGAGAGCGGAGACACGGGAGGCGGAAGTCCGTTCCGGCTTCGCGACGGAAGATCGGTTGCCCGAACCTTCCGGCCCTCCGTTCAGCCCCCAGCTGGGACCGGCAGAAGGCGCCGATATACAGGTTTTCGCCGGAACTGCAAGGCCCGCGTGGCAAATGAAGGCATTTGGGGGTTGCCGCATGGGCCTTCTTGACGCACTTTCCGCGCGTCTGAAACCAATCTCCCGCAAATCCGAAGAGAAAGCATCTATGCCGATCGTCAATCGCATTGCCGAATTCCATAAGGATGTCACCGCGTGGCGCCGCGACATCCACGCCAATCCCGAATTGCAGTTCGACGTGCATCGGACGGCGGCGCTGGTAGCGGAGAAGCTGAAGGAGTTCGGCGTCGACGAGGTCGTGACGGGTATAGGGCGCACGGGCGTCGTCGGCGTCATCAAGGGCCGAAAGTCGGAGAGCGGCAAGGCGATCGGTCTGCGCGCCGACATGGACGCGCTTCCGATACAGGAGATCGTGGAGCGGCCGTACAAGTCGAAGAACCCAGGCGTCATGCATGCCTGCGGCCACGACGGCCACACGGCCATGCTGCTCGGTGCGGCGCGCTATCTTGCCGAGACGCGCAATTTCGACGGCGATGCGGTGCTGATCTTCCAGCCGGCGGAGGAGGGCGGCGGCGGTGGCCGAGAAATGGTCAACGAGGGCATGATGGAGCGCTTCGGCATCACCGAGGTCTACGGCATGCACAATTCGCCGGGCATCCCGGTCGGGCAGTTCTCGATCCGGCCCGGCCCGATGATGGCTGCCGCCGACATGTTCGTCATCGACATCGAAGGCAAGGGCGGGCACGCGGCGCGGCCGCAGCGGGTGATCGACACCACGCTGGTCGGCGCCCATATCATGACAGCGCTGCAGTCGGTCGTCTCGCGCAATGTCGATCCGGTCGAGGCGGCGGTCATCTCGGTCACCACCTTCAAGGCCGGCGACGCCTTCAATGTCGTTCCCCAGACCGCGCGCCTTACGGGCACGGCGCGCACCCTCTCGCCGGAGGTCCGCGATCTGTTGGAAGAGCGCATGAAGGAGGTCGTGGCGCACACGGCCGCCGCATTCGGCGCGAAGGCGACCTGCGACTATCAACGGCATTATCCGGTACTGGTGAACCATCCCGAGCAGACGAGCTTCGCGGCCTCCGTTGCGCGCCAGATCAGCGACCGTGTCGACGAGAACACGCCGCAGGTGATGGGCGGCGAGGATTTCTCCTTCATGCTGCAGGCCCGCCCCGGCGCCTTCATCTATATCGGGCAGGGCGACACGCAGTATCTCCACCACCCGGAATACGACTTCAACGACGAGATCATCCCGCTAGGCAGTTCCTACTGGGCCAGGCTCGTGGAGACCGCGCTGCCGGCAAGCTAAGACGGGCCGCCGTCGCTGTTCCTCGCTTTGCAATGACATTGGCATCGTTTCCGAATAAAATGAGTTCTGTGACGAATGATCCGGACTGATGCGGTATGACGGCTTCTGCGCGAAGCAATGTCGGGAAGGCGGATTTCGAGATGGACACCGCGCGCGACCATGACAGCGACTTCGTCGGTTGGACCGAGAGCCAGGCAGCGATCCTGAAGAACCTGCCACGCGGGGCATTCGGCCTCGATGCCGAAAACCTGGCGGAGGAGATCGCCGATTTGGGAAGAACGGAAGTTCGAGAAACGTCAAGCCTGCTTCGTCAAGTTCTCGTTCATTTGATCAAGCTCGCGGCGGAACCGGGCTCCGAGGCCGCCGATCACTGGGTCGAGGAAGCCCTTGCGTTCCAGGGCGATGCAGTGCTCGCCTGCACGCCAGGCATCCGGCAGCGCGTCGATATCCCACATATCTGGAAGCTCGCGGCAAATGGCGCGGTACGCGCGTTGGAACGCCATGGCATGCGCCTGGACAACCTTCCCGACCCGTGTCCCTTTTCGCTCGATGAATTGCTCCAGACGGATTTTGATCCGATCGCCGCGGCCAACAAGCTCGCGGCGGCGATCGGAACGAAGTCGGGCAACAAGGAATGATGACCCGGCAGGAAGTCTCTTGGGCTAGACGCCGCCCATTCTGAGACGCGGCGCCTCCGCCCGCGCTGCCTTGCCCCGTCAACATCTGGGTGGCAGTCAGACAGCACCCCTCGCTGTTGGGGGATAGAGCCGCTGCCGAACCTGGCCCTAGGCCATCGCCTTCTGCAGATTCTCGTCCACCTTGTCGAGGAAGCCGGTGGTGGAAAGCCAGCGCTGGTCCGGCCCGATCAGCAGCGCGAGATCCTTGGTCATGTAGCCGCTTTCGACAGTGGCGATACAGACCTTTTCGAGCGTGTCGGCGAACTTTCTGAGCTGGTCGTTGCCGTCGAGCTTGGCGCGGTGCGCGAGCCCGCGCGTCCACGCGAAGATGGAGGCGATGGAGTTGGTCGAAGTCTCCTGGCCCTTCTGGTGCTGGCGGAAGTGGCGGGTCACCGTGCCGTGCGCGGCCTCTGCCTCGACGGTCTTGCCGTCCGGCGTCATGAGCACCGAGGTCATCAGGCCGAGCGAGCCGTAGCCCTGCGCGACCGTATCGGACTGCACGTCGCCGTCATAGTTCTTGCAGGCCCAGACATAGCCGCCCGACCATTTCAGGCTGGCTGCCACCATGTCGTCGATGAGGCGGTGCTCGTAGGTGAGGCCGGCGGTCTCGAAGTCGGCCTTGAACTCGGTCTCGTAGACCT
>JBQCFH010000242.1:0-2888 GCA_051959385.1 Rhizobiaceae bacterium
ACCATCGCCGCGCCGGTCTCGCCGCCGCCATTGACGATGTTGAAGACGCCGGCCGGCAGCCCGGCCTCGTTGCAGATCTCCGCGAAGGCGAGCGCGGTGAGCGGCGTATGCTCGGCCGGCTTCAGCACCACGGTGCAGCCCGCGGCGAGCGCCGGCGCCACCTTCCACGCGAGCATCAGCAGCGGAAAATTCCATGGAATGATCTGGCCGCACACCCCGGCCGGGACATGCCCGGGAAACTGCTCGTCGCGCAGTTCGGCCCAGCCGGCGTGATGATAGAAATGCCGCGCCACCAGCGGGACATCGAGGTCGCGCGTCTCGCGGATCGGCTTGCCGTTGTCGACCGTCTCCAGCACGGCGAGGAAGCGCGAATGCTTCTGCACGGAGCGGGCGAGCGCGTAGAGATGCCGCGCGCGCTCGTTGCCGGAAAGCGTCGGCCATTTGGCGAAGGCGGCGGTGGCGGCCTTCACCGCCTTGTCGACGTCCTTTTCCGTGCCTTCCGCAACTTCGCCGATCTCCTCGCCATTCGACGGATTGAAGATCTTGAAGGACTTGCCGGAGGGCTTGGTGAAGCGGCCGTCGATGAAATGGCCGAAGCGGCCGCCATGGCGCTTCAGCCAGGCGCGGACATGTGCGTCTTCCTCGGGCGCGGGCCCGTATTCCATCGTGCGCAGTATGTCCTGGATCTGGTTCATGGGAGGCTCCGGAATTGCGCCGTTGCTACGCTGCTTTCTATTTCACCCCCCTCTGTCCTGCCGGACATCACCCCCGCAAGGGGGGACCTCACGCCACCCTCTAGGCCGCCCCAAAACTTCGAGGCCGCAGAAAGGGAGCGGCGAATGAAGCGCGTGATCTCGCCCCTTGAGGGGGAGATGTCCGGCAGGACAGAGGGGGGTGTAAAGGACGAAGACATTTCAGGCATGTCTCTCAAGACCAGCATCGCCGTCACGCCATCCCGTGCCGGTCCGCCGACGAATACCGGCCGGTGACGAAATGCTCGATCTGGCGCTCGATGTCGCCGAGGAGGGAACTGGCCCCCAGCCGGAAAAGCTCCGGCTCCATCCAGTCGCGGCCGAGTTCCTCCTTCATCAGGATAAGCCAGGCGAGCGCGTCCTTGGCGGCGCGGATGCCGCCGGCCGGCTTGAAGCCGATCCTGTAGCCGGTCGCCTCCAGATAGGCGCGGATGGCGCGCACCATGACTAGGCTAACGGGAAGGGTGGCGTTGACCGCCTCCATGCCGGTCGAGGTCTTGATGAAGTCGGCGCCGGCCATCATCGCCACCATCGAGGCCTTGTAGACATTGGTCAGCGTCTTCAGTTCGCCGGTGGCGAGGATCGCCTTCAGATGCGCCTCGCCGCAGGCCTCGCGCATCTGGCGCACCTCATCGTAAAGCGCCGGCCAGTTGCCGGTCAGCACGTGTGCCCGGGTGACCACGATGTCGATCTCGCCGGCCCCTTCGCCAACCGCGTAGCGGATTTCCGCGAGCCGCTGCTTGAGCGGCGTCAGCCCGGCCGGAAAGCCGGTCGCGACCGACGCCACCGGGATGCCGGAGCCTTGAAGCGCTTTCACCGCGACGGGCACCATGGCGGGGTAGACGCAGACCGCGCCGGTATGCAGCCGGTAGCCGGAAAGCCCCAGCGCCTCGACGAGATCGTCGCGCAGAGGGTGCTTCGCCTTGGCGCATAGCCGCTCGACGCGGCCTGGCGTGTCGTCGCCGGCAAGGGTGGTGAGGTCGATGCATTCGATGGCCCGCACCAGCCACGCCGCCTGCCAGGCCTTCTTCACCGAGCGCCTTGTGGTCAGCGTCGCGGCGCGGCGTTCGGCCGCCGAGAGGTTGACGTCCATCGCCTCGAACAGGGATGGGTCGAGCGTCATGCCCTCGTTCCGCTTGATCGCGGCATGAACCGGCACGAGGCCTTTCTCGGTGGCGGGCCGGGCGCTTGCCATTTCGGCATGGTCTGTCTTGACGTTCATGCGATTTCTCCGATCGCTTCGCGGAGGATCGTGGCCAGCCGCGCCCCGCCGACCGGCGCCATGTCCTTCGTCTCCTGGTGGGACAGTTCCGCGCCGGTCATGCCGGCGGCGAGATTGGTGATGACCGAGCAGGCCGCGACGCGCAAGCCGAGGAAGCGCGCGAGGATGACCTCCGGCACGGTCGACATGCCGACCGCGTCGGCGCCGAGCACCCGCACCATGCGGATCTCCGCCGGCGTCTCGAAGGACGGGCCGGAAAGCCACATATAGACGCCGCGATGAAGCGCGATACCGGCTCTTTCGGCGGCCTGGGCGAGCGCGCTGCGCAGTGCCGCGTCATAGGCGCCGGTCATGCCGACGAAGCGGCGATCGCTCGGTTCTCCGATCAGCGGGTTGGCGCCGGAGAAATTGATGTGGTCCTCGATCAGCATCACCGACCCGGGCGGCATTTCCGGTCTGAGCGAGCCCGCCGCGTTGGTCAGAAGCAGCGTCGTGACCCCGAGCGCGGCGAGGATTTCGAGTGGAGGGCGCATGGCCGCCGCGTCGCCCTGTTCGTAATAGTGGACGCGGCCGGCGAGCATGAGGATGGGCGTGCCGGAAAGCTTTCCGGCGACGAGTTCGCCGGCATGCCCGCTGACGCCGCCATGCGGGAAGCCGGGCAGGTCGGCATAGGGGATGCGGATCGCGCCCTCGACCTCGTCGGCGAGACTGCCGAGGCCGGATCCCAGCACCAGCGCGGTCTTCGGCGCGAGCCCGGAAAGCCTTTCGGCCAAGAGGTCGACGGTAGGTTTCATTTCAGCGTCTCTCCGCTGAAGCCGAGCGGCAGCATCTCGCCCATGGTCACGGTCTCCACGATGCCCGTATCATCGCACAGATAGAGCTTCGTGTCCGGGCTGGCGAATTCGGCCAGCCGC
>JBQCFH010000243.1:0-3506 GCA_051959385.1 Rhizobiaceae bacterium
AGCTCGGGGTCGTCGAGCATCGCCTCGAACTTCTTTCGCGCCGCCGCATGGTCGCCTTCCAGCAGCAGCGTCTGCGCCTCCAAAAGATGGATAAGCGGCTCCTGGTCGGCGCTGATCAGCTTCGCCGCCTGCTTGTTCATCTGGCGTGCGCGCGACAAGTCGCCCGCGCCGGCGGCGATGATGCCGGTCGACAGCGACTGGTAGCCGCGATCGCGCCGCCGCGCCCGGAAGTGTCGGGCCAATGCATAGGGGCTGTTCCAGATGCTCTTCAGGATCCACCAGACGATCATCACGGCGGCGACAATCGCGACGACCGCCACGGCCGCCACCATGAGCGTCACCTCGTACTGGTAGCCGCCGAAGGTGACGACGAGGTCGCCCGGCCGGTCGGCGAGCCAGGCGAATCCGATGCCGAGCGCGAAGACGACGAGAAGGAAGAAGAAGACGCGGATCATCGGCTCAGCACCTCATCCCTTCTTCAGCGCGCCCGCGAGCGCCTTCTGGGCCAATTGATCGACCTTCAGCCGGGCCTCGAGATCGGTCATGAACCCCGCGCCGGCGGCTTTCGCCTTCTCCGGGAGTGAATTGTATTCGTCCGCGGCCCGGGCAACATCGCCCGCGGTGACGGCATTCTCGAAGCGCGTGATGCGCGCCGGGACGCTGTCGCCCTCGACCTTGCCGACCGGCCGCACCTTCACCAGCGAACGGGCGCTCTCCAGAAGCCTGCCGAGGACGCCGGCATCGCCGTCGGCCGGCGCCCGCGTGGCTTCGAGCATCCTGTCCGCCACCTGACCGACTCGGCTGGCCAACTGCGCGCGTGTCGGCACGCCCTTCGCCGCCAGCTGGCGCAATTGGTCGAGTTCGGGCGCATCGGGTGCCGCGGCCGCGAACATTTCGAGCTCTGCCGAGAAGGCGCCGCCGTTGTCGATCGCCGACTTGAGCGCCGACGCGGCGACCGCGGCCGTTGCCTTCGGCTCGCTCGCCTGCTCGGCGACTTTCCTGTTCAGCGCCTCTACATCCGCCTGCAGCTTTTGCAGCGCTTCGCTGTTGCCGGCCGCCTTCTGTCCAAGCGTATCGACCTTCCGGCCGAGAGCATCGACCGTCTCGGTCGAAGGCGCCGCCTTGCTTGCCGCCGAAACGCTTTGTTCCAGCTTCGCCAGCCGGTCCTGAAGATCCTTGAGACTCGCCGAATCCGCCGACGCGCCTGTTGCCCCCGCCGATTTCGCATCCGCCGCGTCGGACTTCAGGCGACCGACTTCGCCGGCAAGCCCGTCGATGCGCTTGTTGACCGGCGCAAGCGCGTTCCTGATCGTCGAGGCATTGACGGCGCCCTGGTCGAACGACGCGACCCGCTGCCTGAGTTGCTCGACTTCGGAGCGCAACGACTGGAGCGGAGCGTCATTGCCGCTTCCGCCGAGCGCCGGAATGAGGCCGGCCCATTGCAGCGCGCCGGCAATCGCGAGCGCGATGACGCCGCCGGCGACGCCCGCCGCCAATGCCGGCCCGATGCCATTTCGCTGCGCCGGCCGCGGCGCTTCTTCGCTCGGCGCCGATGCGGCCTCAGCGTCCCAGCTGTCGAAAGATCCGGCCCGAAACCCGCGGGGCCTGTCCTCGCCCGCATCGTTTTCGGCCCCGCGCAAATCCGCGTATTCTTCCCGTTCTTCCTCGGTCTCCGGTGTTTCGGCGGTCGCGGCCGTGTCCTCTTCAGGAGGTGTGGAAGGCCCGGAGCCCGCTTGCATCTCCGGCTGCTTCGGCGAATCGGTAAGCCGCGAAACTTCTTCGGGACCAAGCTCGATCGTCACCGGCTCTTTTTTCTTGCTCGAATGCCGGGCTCTCGGCGTTTTCACCATCCGCTCGCTCGCTCTTTCGGACCAGGCTTGTCTGCGCGGGCCGCGCCGCCGGGTTGATCTAGCACAAATCGGCAGGGGAAAAAGGGCGACCCCGTGGCGCGCCGCCGAAACTATCGCCCGAGCAGCGCCAGCATGGCCTCTTCGTCCGGCGTCGCGGCAATCAGGACCCGCTCTTTTCCGAGCGGCGCCATCGCCTCCGCCACCCGCTGCGATATGCAGATGAAAGCCGATCGCCCAAACCAGGGAGCGGCTACCGACCGACCGGTCAGATTCAAAAGCGCTTCGGCTGCAATGCGGGAATAGAGCAGCACCGTGTCGACGCTTCGGCCCGCGAAGGAAACCCGCAACGCCTCGTCGGAATAGTCGATGACGGCCGTGTCATAGGTCTCGACCGGCAAGACCGGAATGCCTGCCGCCTTCAGAACCGCCTCGAAAGCCGGGCTTCGCACGCGTCCGCACAGATAGACGACCTTGGAGCCGGGAGCGATGCGCCGCGCCATCAGCGCCGCGAGCCCCTCCCCCTCGCCGGGTCCGACGGTCGGCGGCGCAAGCCCGGCGTCGGACGCCGCCTCGGCAGTGCGCCGGCCAACCGCGAAGACCGGCACTCCGCGAAGCCGCCGCAGGAGCGCCGGTTGGGCGTGGCGGAGCGCATTGGCGCTGCTGACCGCGACCGTGCCGAACGCGATCTCGCCGGGCAGTTCGGCCGGCAGCGGACGGATTTCCGTCAGCGGCAGGAGCACGGGTTCGCAGCCGAGCGCGGCGAGCCTCTTCGCGGTGCGCGAGGCTCCGGGCTCCGGGCGCGTGATCAGCACCCTGCGGCGCATCCGCTCAAGTCCAGCTCTCGAAGAAGCGCGTACCAGCCTTCTCGCGGATCGCCGCGCCCGCTTGCCGGCCGATCGCCTCGGCCTCGGCGGCGGGTCCGCCAAGCGCGACCTCGTGGCACTCGCGCCCGTCCGGCGTCAGGACCATGCCGTAGAACTCCAGCCTGTCGCCGTCGATCCGCGCCAGGCCGGCGATCGGCGTGCGGCAGGAACCGTCGAGCACGGCGAGGAAGGCGCGCTCGCAGGCGAGCGCATGACCGGTCGGCGCGTGATGGATGGGCGCTACCATCGCGCCGACCCGCTCGTCATCGATCCTGGCTTCGATGCAGATGGCGCCCTGGCCCGGCGCCGGCGGAAACTTTTCCGGATCGAGCATCTCGGTGATGCGCCCGGCAAGGCCCAGCCGGTCGAGACCGGCGGCGGCAAGCAGCGTGGCGTCGACTTTTCCATCGTCGAGCTTTGCCAGCCGCGTCGGGACATTGCCGCGAAAATCGACGATTTCGACATCGGGTCTCCACCGCCTTATCAGCGCCTGCCTCCTCAGAGACGAGGAGCCCACCACCGCGCGATCCGGCAGGGCTTCCAATGTCGGCGCGCTGCGGCCGATGAAGGCGTCGCGCGGATCGGCCCTTTCGAGGAAGGCGGCGAGCGCCAGCCCGTCGGGAAGCCAGGTCGGCATGTCCTTCGAGGAATGGACCGCAATGTCGATGCGGCCGTCCAGGAGCGCCTCCTCGATCTCCTTGGTGAAGAGGCCCTTGCCTCCCGCTTCCGCCAGCGGCCGGTCCTGGATGCGGTCGCCGGTGGTCGAGATCGGGAGGATCGCGAACGCTTCCTC
>JBQCFH010000244.1:0-4809 GCA_051959385.1 Rhizobiaceae bacterium
TCTGGCGCGAGTTCGCCGAACCCGGCAAGTCCGAGGTGTCGATCGCGGCGCATGACGGCTGGCCGGTGCTCGTGCGCCACGGCGCGCTCAACTACATTGCCGGCTGGCCCGACGAGATATTGATGCGACGCATTCTCGAAAAGCTCGCGCAGGAGGCCGGGCTCGCGACCACATGGCTGCCCGAAGGGGTGCGCATCCGCCGTCAAGGCAATCGCCTCTTCGCCGTCAACTATGGCGACCAGCCCTGCGATCTCGCCGCCTTCGGCATCGGCGGCAAGGCGCTACTCGGCGGTCTGGTCATCCAGCCTTCCGGCGTGGCGATCCTCGAAACACCCTAGCCGGCTTCGCGGCTTCACAGTCGCTGCGAAAGAGGCGGAAATCCGCGCCGCCTCGCAGCCGGCTCACGCCTTGTTGACACGCCCTCGCAGGCCTGTGCGTTGACCAGACTTTTCCTTCCATGCTCAATCGCCCTCCGAATGTGGCTGCGGAGCCTGCCGTGCGACGCCTTCTCCTCTTCATCGCCGCGCTTTTCCTGCTGGCGGCACCGGCGCGCGCCGCCGATCCCGATCCGGCGAACTGGCGCGGGGTGCTCGCCAGCGCGCGCGGCGAAACCGTCTACTTCAATGCCTGGGGCGGCTCGCAGAACGTCAACGCCTATATCCAATGGGCGGGCAACGAGATGTCCAGGCGCTACGGCGTGAAGGTCGTGCAGGTGAAACTCGGCGACACGGCCGAGGCGGTGGCCAAGGTCGTTGCCGAGAAGGCGGCCGGCAGGAACAAGGGCGGGTCGGTCGACCTCATCTGGCTCAACGGCGAGAACTTCGCCTCCATGAAGCGCCAGCATCTGCTGTTCGGCCCCGGCTGGGCGGGAAAGCTGCCGAACTGGAGATATGTGGATTTCGAGAACAAGCCGACCATCCGGACCGATTTCACCACCCCGACCGACGGGCTGGAAAGCCCATGGGGCATGGCCAAGCTCGTCTTCTTCTACGACAAGGCGCGGACCGATCCGGCGACGCTGCCGAGATCGGCGAAAGAACTGCTCGCCTGGGCCAGGCAGCATCCCGGCCGCTTTTCCTATCCGCAGCCGCCCGATTTCATGGGCTCGACCTTTCTCAAGCAGGTGCTGACGGAACTCGTGCCCGATCCTTCGGTGCTGCAGAAGCCGGTGGAGGAAATATCCTTCGAGAAAACCGCGGCGCCGCTCTTCGCCTATCTCGACGAATTGAAGCCCTATCTCTGGCGGCACGGGGAAGCCTATCCGCAGAACTACCCGGCGATGAAGCAGCTGATGGCGGACGGCGAACTCGACATCATCTTCGCCTTCAACCCGGCCGAGGCCTCCGGGGCGATCGAGAAGGGCGAGCTGCCGGAGACGGTGCGCTCCTTCACCTTTCCCGGCGGCACGCTCGCCAATACGCATTTCGTCGCCATCCCCTACAATGCTTCGGCGAAGGCCGGCGCCCTCGTGCTCGCCGATTTCCTGCTTTCGCCGGAAGCGCAGGCGCGCAAACAGGATCCGAAGATCTGGGGCGATCCGACGGTGCTCGCCCTGTCGAAGCTCGATCAGAAGGACAGGGCGCGCTTCGATGCGCTTGATCTCGGCGCCGCCACGCTGAAGCCGGTCGAACTCGGCCCGGCGCTGCCCGAACCGCACCCGAGCTGGATGGAGCGCATCGAGACGGAATGGAAGAAGCGCTATGGCGTCGGCAATTGATCGGCTGAAACGCGCCGGGCCGCCCATGTTCTTCCCGGCGCCGTGATCGCGCGTGTCGGCCCGCCGCTCGCGGCGATCCTGCTTGCGGGGCCGGTGCTGTGCGGCCTCGCCGGTACCGTCCTGCCGGCCTTCGGCTATCTGCCTGCGCTCGGCGGCAGCGGCCTGTCGCTCGCGCCGATGCGCACTCTGCTCGCCGAGCCCGGCATCCTGCGTTCGGCCCTGACCAGCCTTGCCGTCGCCCTCGTCACGGCAGGCGTGGCATTGACTTCCGTCATTCTCTTCGTCGCCGGCTGGAGCGGCACGCGCGCCTTCGGGCGCGTCCTGCACCTCGTTTCGCCGCTGCTTTCGGTACCGCATGCCGCGGCCGCCTTCGGGCTCGCCTTCCTGATCGCGCCCTCGGGCATGATCGCGCGCCTCGTCTCGCCATGGCTGACCGGCTGGCAGCGGCCGCCCGATCTTCTGATCGTCAACGACCCGCTGGCGCTTTCGATGACGGCCGGGCTGATCACCAAGGAAATCCCCTTCCTGCTGCTGATCACGCTCGCCGCGTTGCCGCAGGTAAGGCTCGCCGAGGCGCGGGCGCTGACCGCGTCCCTCGGCTACGGGCGGATCGCGGGCTTCCTGTTCGGCACCTGGCCGCAGCTTTACAGGCAAATCCGCCTTGCCGTCTTCGCAGTCATCGCCTTTTCGAGCTCAGTCGTGGACGTGGCGCGGATTCTCGGGCCGACGCTGCCGCCGCCGCTGGCGGTCCGGATCGTGCAATGGGCGGACGATCCCGACCTCGCCAGCCATTTCATCGCAGCGGCAGGCGCGCTGCTGCAGCTCGGGGTGACGGCGACGGCCCTGCTGATATGGATCTTGCTGGAGCGTATCGGCGGAGCCGTCCTGACGCATCTCGGCCGTTCCGGTCGGCGCTGGCGGCGCAACGCCTTCATGCGTCATGCCGGGCTGTTCGGAATGATTACTGCCGCTACCGCGATCGGCGCCGGGCTCGCCGTGCTCGCGCTCTGGTCGGTCGCCGGGCTCTGGCAGTTCCCCAACGCGCTTCCCGCCCGCTTCACGACAATGGCGTGGGCCAGCGCTCTGCCGCGGATCGGCCGACCGCTCGCCGTCACGCTTGCCTGCGGTCTGCTTTCGACCGCGATCGCGGTGATGATCACGGTCCTTTGCCTGATACGGGAGCAGCAGACCGGAAAGCGCGGCGGACGGACGGCGCTTGCCTTCATCTATCTGCCCCTCATCGTGCCGCAGGCGGCATTCCTGTTCGGGCTGCAGGTCTTCTTTCTCGCGCTGCACGCCGATCCCGGTCTGCCGACCCTCGTCGTCGCCCATCTCGTCTTCGTCATGCCCTATGTCTTCCTCTCCCTCTCCGATCCGTGGCGCGCCTTCGACCGGCGCTACGAAGCGGTGGCGGCAGGCCTGGGCAAGAGCCGGAACGCCGTCCTCCTCCATGTCCGCCTTCCGATGCTGCTCAGCGCGATCCTGACGGCCGCTGCGGTCGGATTCGCCGTGTCGGTCGGGCAATATCTGGCGACGGTGCTGATCGGCGGCGGCCGGCTCGGCACCATCACCACGGAAGCGGTGGCGCTCGCTTCCGGCGGAAACCGGCGCATCATCGGCGTCTATGCGTTCCTGCAGATGCTCCTCCCGGCCGCGGGCTTCGCCGTTGCAACTTTCGCGCCGGCGCTGATATTCCGTCGCCGGCGGGCCATGCGGGCCGGCTAGGACAGAAATTACCTGGCATCGCGATGAAGGAAGAAGGCCTGACGCTCGACCATGTCTCGATCGCGATCGGCGGCAGGACGCTCCTGGAAGTCACCCATCGCGTCCGGCCTGGCGAGGTGCTGACCGTCATGGGCCCGTCCGGCTCGGGCAAGTCGGCGCTGCTCGCCTTCATCGGCGGTTTCCTCGACCCCGCCTTTAGGGCGGCCGGCAAGGTGTTCGTCTCCGGCGTCGAATTGACCGCACTGCCGGCGGAGGACAGGCGTGCCGGCATCCTGTTCCAGGACCCGCTGCTCTTCCCTCATATGTCGGTCGCCGGCAATCTCGTCTTCGCGCTGCCGGAAGCGGTGCGCGGGCGAAGCGAGCGCCGCCGGCTGGCGGAACGGGCCTTGCAGGATGTGGGCCTTGCGGGGCTTGGCGAACGCGACCCCGACACGCTTTCGGGCGGGCAAGAGGCGCGGGTCGCGCTCGCCCGCGTCCTGCTTTCGGCGCCCCGCGCGCTGCTTCTCGACGAGCCCTTCTCGAAGCTCGATGCCGATCTCAGGCAACAGATGCGGGAACTGGTCTTCGCCAAGGCGCGCGAAAGCGCGCTGCCCGTGGTGCTGGTCACCCATGACGAGGCCGACGCCGAGGCCGCCGGCGGTCCGCTCATCCGGATCGGAGGGTGAGATGCCGTCCTTCCCGGAACTCCCCGTCACCGCCATCCTTCCGGAACTCCTGGCGGGACTTGAGAAAGGCCCGAACGCCGTTCTGATCGCTCCGCCCGGCGCCGGCAAGACGACGCTGGTGCCGCTGGCATTGCTCGATGCACCCTGGCGCAGCGATCGCAAGCTCCTGCTCCTCGAACCGCGCCGGCTGGCGGCGCGCGCGGCGGCGCGGCGGATGGCGAGCCTGCTTGGCGAGGGGGTGGGGCAGACGGTCGGCTACGCCATGCGCATGGATCGCCTTCTGTCGGCGAAGACCCGCATCCTGGTCGTCACGGAAGGCGTGCTGGCGCGCATGATCATCGA
This sequence comes from Rhizobiaceae bacterium, assembly GCA_051959385.1. Lineage (GTDB taxonomy): Bacteria > Pseudomonadota > Alphaproteobacteria > Rhizobiales > Rhizobiaceae > Mesorhizobium_L. The sequence continues at coordinate 4,450 of JBQCFH010000244.1, forward strand.
CGACCCGGAACTGCCGGAATATGCCGCGATCCTTTTCGACGAGTTCCACGAAAGATCGCTCGACGGCGATTTCGGGCTGGCGCTTTCGCTGGATGTCCAGCAGGCGCTGCGCCCGGACCTCAGGCTGATTGTGATGTCGGCGACGCTCGAAGGCGCACGCATGGCAAGGCTCCTCGGCGGTGCGCCCGTGGTCGAAAGCGAGGGCCGCGCCTGGCCCGTCGAGATCCGGTATGAAGACCGGCCGCGCGACATCCCGATCGAACAGGCCGTCGCCGACGCCATCCGCAAGGCGCTTGCCTCGGAGCCCGGCAGCGTTCTCGCCTTCCTTCCCGGCCAGCGCGAGATCGAGCGGACGGCGGA
>JBQCFH010000245.1:0-3781 GCA_051959385.1 Rhizobiaceae bacterium
CAATTGCATCGCCGTCTGGCCGGAAAATCCCGGAAGCGGCTCCGAGCGATACCAGGCATAGGCCATCAGCGCGGAACCGAAACGCGGCTCGACCTTGTTGATGATCTCGACCATCTCGCGCAGTCGCCGCTGCGTCTTGCCGGAGCGGATCCGGTCCTTGCGCTGGACCGCGTCCTTGCCCAGTCCGGCCGTGCGGGCGACCTCTTCGCTCGTCGTTCGGAAGGCTTCGGCAATTCGGCGCGGGGCGAAAACGCCCTCGTCCGCATATCGGGCAAGACCCATTGGCTCAGCCTTCCTTGCGTATTGCCATCAATCCTGACGCAATATGGCGTCAAAAAATGCGGAATTCAAGAGCACGTCCTCGTCTGCATCTTGATCCTGGCCGACTATCACCGCTGCACCTTCACGCCGAGGAAGACGCTTTCGCTCTTGTAGTCGCGGTCGGGCAGGTTGCTGGTGAGCTCTTCATGGCGGAGCCGGCCGGTGATGCCGAAATAGCGGTTCAGCCAATACGTCATGCCGAGCTCGGCGTTCCAGCCGAAATCGTGGCCGCTCGAACCGAAATAGTCGCGGAAGAGGCCGCCGATCGAAGCGGTGCCGGTCAGATTGGCGCGCATTTGCCGTTGGATGGAGAGTTCCGAGGTGTAGAGCAGGTCGCCGCTCTCCCCGGCGGTGGTCGTGCCCTCGACGATCGTGGAACTGTTCAGGGCAACCGTCGTGCCGCGCACCGGCGACCAGTTGAGCGCGGTATTGATCGACGGGCCGGCGATCGTCGGCAGGCGCGGATCGTCCGGCTTCTCCTGGAGATAGCCGGCGGATAGCTCGCCGTTCAGCTTCTCGCCGAGATCGAGCGCGACGCCGGCGCGCAGGCCGAGCCGGTCGGCGGAGCGGCGGAAGCCGGCCGAATCGGCAGTGACATCGTAGTAGCGGCGGCCGACCTCGCCTTCCACGAACGGGACGAGCGCGGGCGATATCTCGTAGCCGGCGCGGAGGGTCGCGGAGACCAGGGTCGAATCCCGTTCATGCTGGGAAACGCTGCCGCCGCCCGCCAGCTTTGCGTCGCCGTAGGTGTCGCGCTCGACATTGCCGGTCAGGCCGAGCCTGAGCTTGCCGGCCTGCTTCTCGACGCCGATGCTGCCGGTGATCGACTGCGTCAGCGGTTCATTGACGGTTCCGGCGATGAAACCGGGGGAGGAGGGGCTCTCCGGGGTCAGGCTGTAGCCGAAGGTTCCGCGCGCGACGTAGTCCTTGCCGAAAGGCACCGCCAGGCTTGCATTGATCCCGGCCGACGGCTCGGAGACGTCCTGCCCGGCGATTGACTTGCGGAACGTGCCGTACGCATCGATGGTGGCGGTCTTGTCGGACCAGTCCGACGTAGCGTTCAGCCTTAGCGTGCTCTCGGAAAGGACGGCGCCCTTGCCGCCATGGCTCGAATTGGCGTTGGTCGTGCCGGTCAGGCCGGTCTCCAGCGACGGGCGCAGGATGAAGCCGCCGGCCGGGATGCCGAGCGGCGCGTACGGGTCGTCCTCGGGCTTTTGGCGCAACCCTTCGATCGGCTGCTCGCGCTGGTTCGTTCGTTCCTCGCGCCTGTTGCGCTCCTCGTCCGCCTCATCGACCGACTTGGCCGGTATTGTGCCGGTCGTCTCCGCGTCCGGCGCCGAGCCGGCTTCGGCGGCCGATGTGGCCTTGGGCTCAGGTGCGGCAGCTGTATCCGCAGAATTCGTTTCGGTCGCGTCAGCGTCGCTCCCGTCGGCATTCATCCCGGGCATTGTCGTGGCGGCTGGCGCCGCGCCCGCGGACTGGTCCAGATCGTCGGCGGTCGGATCGGCCCCACCAGCCCTTGTCGAAGGTCGGGCGCCGGTCCGGTTGGCCGCCGCGAAAGGATCCTGATCCGTATCGTCCGCCGCATCGTCGCTTGCTGCATCGCCGTCCAGCGTCCTGCGCAGCGTCGGCTGGATGCCGTCCGCGTCGCCCGGACTGCCGATGTCGCCTTCCTTGGGGCCGCTATCGTCGCCGAAACGCGCCGCCATCGGATCGTTTCGGAAAAGGCTGCCACCAAGGAGGCCGGATTGCGTCTGCTTCGGTGTCTCGACCCCGCGCAGTGCCAAGGTCTGCGCCGCGGCGGCATGCAATCCTGCCGTCCCCGCGCACCCGGCGGCGAGGATCGCCGCCAGCCGCGTGGCGCGCACGCTCGCTTGCATGACCTTCCCTGGACGCAACATCATTCCCGCCGGATCAATTTCGCGGGAGGCGCGAAACTTTACCGAACCGTAAAAGCGGATGGTTAACGGAGCGTTGAAGGCGCCGGCCAGGAAGTCGCAACGTCTCAAATCCTTGTTGGACAGGCCGGCGCGAAGCGGCTAGAGCAGGCCATGCACGGACGATTCATGCTGAAAGCCGACGACAAGCGCGCCGCCATCCTTTCGGCGGCAAGAACGGTGAGCACCGAACAGGCTGGGGTGGCCGCCCTTGCGGCGGCCCTCGACAATGGCCTGTCGGAGCCGTTCGCGGAAGCCGTCGAGCGCATCGCCGGCATCACGGGCAGGGTGATCGTCACCGGCGTCGGCAAGAGCGGCCATATCGGTTCCAAGCTCGCCGCGACGCTTGCATCTACCGGCACGCCGGCCTTCTTCGTGCATCCCGCCGAAGCCAATCACGGCGATCTCGGCATGATCGCGCGCGACGATGCGATCATCGCCATGTCATGGTCGGGAGAAACCGTCGAACTGAACGGCATCATCGCCTACTCCCGCCGTTTCTCCATTCCGCTCATCGCGGTGACGGCTGGGGCCAAATCGGCGCTGGCGCGCGAATCCGACATCGTGCTTCTCCTGCCGCGCGCGCCGGAAGCCTGCCCGCATGGGCTCGCCCCGACGACATCGACCCTCATGCAGCTCGTCATCGGCGATGCGCTCGCCATCGCGCTCCTGGAGGCGCGCGGCTTCACCGCGGACCATTTCCACACCTTCCATCCCGGCGGGCGGCTCGGCGCCAACTTGATGAAGGTCGGTGCGATCATGCATACCGGCGAGCGGCTGCCGCTCGCGGCATCGGGCACGGGCATGCGCGAGGCGATCCTGGAGATTTCGCGCAAGGGCTTCGGCTGTGTCGGCATCATCGATAGCGGCGGAACGCTGCTCGGCATCATCACCGACGGCGATTTGCGCCGGCATGTGGAAGGCGATCTCCTGTCGATGACCGTCGACCAGGTGATGACGCGCGAGCCGAAAACGGTCGCGCCCGACACGCTCGCGGCGACGGCGCTGCAGATCGTCAATTCCTCGGCGATCACGGCGCTGATCGTTACCGAGGGCAAGAAGCCGATCGGCATCGTGCATCTGCACGATCTGCTGCGCATCGGCGCGGCCTGATTCGGGGGACTTGAACTAACGCCGGGGCCTCGGAGCCTGTCCTCGGGCCGGCCGAGGCGGGACCCGTGAGCTCTGCACCCTCCCCTCGAGGGGAGGGAAAGCGCCGGCCTCGCCGCTTTCCTCCCCCTTGAGGGCAGGGCAATCGCATTTGGCCGAATCACCCCCACTCCGTCGCGCTTCGCGCGCCACCTCTCCCCCACTTCCGTGGGGGAGAGGAAGGGAGCCAAGCCTTGCGGCCAGCGCTTCCTCTCCCCCGTCGAGCGGGGGAGAGGTGGTTTGCGAAGCAAACCGGAGTGGGGGTCGAATTCCTTATGCAATTTGCCCTGCGGGCAGTGGAGAGGCGGCTTGCGAGGCAAACCGGTGAGGGGGGGCTTTGGATTGCGTGCTATTCCCCTGCCCTGAGGGGCGAG
>JBQCFH010000246.1:0-4764 GCA_051959385.1 Rhizobiaceae bacterium
GAGGCGAAGGACCGTACAAGCTGAAGCTGTCGCTGGCGGATTCGAAGCTGGTGTTCGCCGTCTCGCGCGAGGACGGCGAGCCGGTCGTCACCCACATCCTCTCGCTGACGCCCTTCCGGCGCATCGTGAAGGACTATTTCCTGATCTGCGAAAGTTATTACGCGGCCATCCGCAGCTCCACGCCAAGCCAGATCGAGGCGATCGACATGGGACGTCGGGGCATGCACAATGAAGGTTCGCAGACCTTGCGCGACCGCTTGGCCGGCAAGATCGATGTCGATTTCGACACGGCGCGGCGGCTGTTCACGCTGGTCTGCGTGCTGCACTGGCGCGGCTGAACTTGGCGCCCGCAGCAGTCCCTCTTCCTGGCACGGAACATGCCCCTACCGGCCTGCCGCGTTCCGTCCTCTTCCTTTGCGGGCAGAACGTCATCCGCTCGCCCATGGCCGAGCTTCTGGCGAAGCGCGTGCTGCCCGCCTCGATATTCGTCGCTTCGGCGGGGGTGCGGGCCGGAGAGCGCGACCCGTTCGTTGATGCCGTGCTGGCGGAGTCCGGCCTGTCGCTGGGGAACCGCCATCCGCGCTCGCTCGACCAGCTTGAGGACGACTATTTCGACCTGATCGTCACGCTGGCGCCGGAAGCGCATCACCGGGCGCTGGAGATGACGCGCTCGATGGCGGTCGAGGTCGAATACTGGCCGACGGCCGACCCGACGACGGTGGTCGGAACGCGCGAGCAGATCCTCGCCGCCTATCGCGACGTGCGCGACCGGCTGGCGAAACGCATCGCCGAGCGCTTCGCCTCGGTGGCGCCGCGGGAATAAGTTTGTTCACAAAGCCGTTGCTATCATATAGGTTCCGCGCCAAATCCGACCTGCCGCCGGATTTGCAATCCAACCAAAGGTTTCGAATGCCGAAGGAAGAAGTCCTCGAATTTCCGGGCGTGGTCACCGAACTCCTGCCCAATGCGATGTTTCGCGTGAAGCTTGAAAACGAGCACGAAATCATTGCCCACACCGCAGGCCGCATGCGCAAGAACCGCATCCGCGTGCTGACCGGCGACAAGGTCCTGGTCGAGATGACCCCCTACGACCTGACCAAGGGCCGGATTACCTACCGCTTCAAGTAACAGCCCCGCCGCTCGATACGCCGACAGGAGAGTCATGAGCGCATCCCAGAAGCTGGTGCTCGCCTCCGGATCGCCGCGGCGGATCGAATTGCTGCAGCAGGCCGGCATCGAGCCGGACCGGGTCCTGCCGACGGGCATCGACGAGACGCCGGCGCGCGGCGAGCACCCGCGCTCGCTTGCCAAGCGGCTGTCACGGACCAAGGCCGAACGCGCCGCGGCGTCGCTGTCAAAGGAGGCCGGCTTCTCAGGATGCTTCGTGCTGGCGGCCGACACGGTGGTGGCGGTCGGACGCCGCGTGCTGCCGAAGGCGGAACTCGTCGAGGAGGCGTCGAACTGCCTTCGGCTCCTGTCCGGCCGTTCGCATCGCGTGTTCACGGGCATTTGCCTGGTCGCTCCTTCCGGCAAGGTGCGCCAGCGCCTGGTGGAGACGCGGGTCCGCTTCAAGCGCCTGTCACGAGAGGAAATCGACCTCTACATCGCCTCTGGCGAGTGGCGCGGCAAGGCCGGCGCCTATGCCATCCAAGGACTGGCTGGCAGCCTGGTCGTCAAGATCGTCGGCTCCTATACCAATGTGGTGGGTTTGCCGCTCTACGAGACGGTCTCGCTGCTGACGGCGGAAGGCTACAAGGTGCATTTCAACTGGGCATCGGCGGCGGTCAACTGAGCGCGGCGCCTGCGAGCCGCGACGGCTCCAGGCGGCCCTTCTCCGCCTTCCCGATGAAGCTTGATCGACAGGGCGCCCAACCCAAATAATGAGGGGATGCGGCGCTGCCCGATCAGCGGCCGCGGGCAAACGTTCAAGTCAGGAACCGCAAATGACGCAAGCCGACGCCGGCAAGGTCACGCCGCTCAGACCAAAGCGCCCTTGTCCCGAATGCGGCAAGCCGTCGACGCGTGAGCATTACCCGTTCTGCTCGAAGCGCTGCAAGGATGTCGATCTCAATCGATGGCTATCGGGACGATATGTGATCCCCGGCCGTGAGGAGGAAGACGAGGCAAGAGGCGAGCCTTCCTCGAGCCATTCCGCCACGTAAGCGGCCTGCCTTCGGTCAGGCAACCTGCTCGACGTGCTGCACTTCGGGGATGAAGTGGCTGAGCAGGTTCTGGATGCCGTGCTTGAGGGTCGCCGTCGATGACGGACAGCCCGAGCAGGCGCCCTTCATGTTGAGAAAGACGGTGCCGTTCTCGTAACCGCGGAAGGTGATGTCGCCGCCGTCCTGGGCGACCGCCGGGCGAACGCGGGTGTCGAGCAATTCCTTGATGGTGAGGACGATTTCCTCGTCCTCCTTGTCATAAAATTCCTCTCCCGCCTCGCGATGCGCATCGGCATCGTGGCTGTGCGCGGCGGCAAGCACGGGATCGCCGCTCATGAAATGCTCCATGATCGCGCCGAGAACGGCCGGCTTCAGATGCTGCCATTCGGCGCCCTCGACGGTGACGGCAATGAAGTCGTAGCCGAAAAAGACGCCGCGCACGTTCGGCACCGCGAACAGCCGCGCGGCAAGCGGGGAAGCCTGCTCGGCGCTCTCCGCATCGCGGAAATCGGCGGTGCCTTCCGCCAAGACGACCTTGCCTGGCAGGAACTTCAGCGTCGCCGGGTTCGGCGTGGATTCGGTCTGGATGAACATTCTCGCGATCCGATCTGCAAACGGCGCCCTCGGGCGCCTCTCATCTTGCTTTAAAATAGGCGGACGACAGCCGAACCACAAGCGCGGCCGGTAAGCGCAGCCTCAGGCGAGGCTCTCGATGTCCTCGTCCGAAAGGTTCTGCGGGACGACGGTGACGGGAATCGGAAAGGCCGCCGTCTTGCCGGCGATGGAAGACACCAGCGGCCCCGGCCCCTCTTTCGAAGAGCCCGCCGCCAGCACGAGGATCGCGATGTCCTGATCCTCCTCGATCAGCTTGGTGATCTCCTCGGTCGGCGCGCCCTCGCGGACGACGAGTTCCGGCTCGATCCCGAGCTTTTCCCTCACCTTGGCGGCGAATTTGTCGAGCGCGGCATTGGCGGCGGCCATCGCCTCCTCGCGCATGATCTGCTCGACGCCCAGCCACTGCTTGAAGTCGCCGGCATCGACCACGAAGAGCAGCACGAGGCCGCCGCCCGTCGCCTTGACGCGATGGGCGGCGTAGGCGACGGCGCGCTCGCATTCCGGCGTCTCGTCGATGATGGCGAGGAACTTGCGGCGGTGCCCCGCCTCATGACTCAGGCGCTTCGAAACCATTGAATGTCCCTTGCTGTGGACACGGCAAGCGCCGCCCGCGAGCCGCCAAGGCTAGCGAGCCGACGGGCGCCGCGTCAATCGTTCAGGAGCCCGACGATCCGGCGGACCGTCTTCATCGTCGCCTCGGCGAGCACGCCGGCACGCTCGCCGCCTTCCTTCAGGACGGCGTCGATATGGGCCGGATCGGTCATCAGGCGGCGCATCTCGGCGGCGATCGGAGCCAGCTTCTCGACGGCGAGGTCGGCCAGGGCCGGCTTGAAGGCGGAGAATTGCCGGCCGCCGAATTCGGCGATGACCTTCTCCTTCGTCGTGTCCGCGAGTGCCGCGTAGATGCCGACGAGGTTCTGCGCCTCCGGCCGATCCTTCAGGCCCGCCAGTTCGGAAGGCAGCGGCTCGGGGTCGGTCTTTGCCTTCTTGATCTTGCGCGCGATCGCATCGGCATCGTCGGTCAGATTGATGCGCGACAGGTCGGACGGATCCGATTTCGACATCTTCTTCGAACCGTCGCGCAGGCTCATGACGCGCGTCGCCTCGCCCTCGATCAGGGGCTCGGTCAGCGGGAAATAGCCGTTCACCTTCTCCTCGCCGACCGCCATTTCGACGCCGACGCCGAGCTCGGCAATCCGCCTGGAGAAGTCGTTGTTGAACTTCTGGGCGATGTCGCGGGTCAGCTCCAGATGCTGCTTCTGGTCGTCGCCGACCGGTACATGGGTGGCGCGGTAGACGAGAATATCCGCCGCCATGAGGTCCGGATAGGTGAACAATCCAACCGAGGCATTCTCGCGGTCCTTGCCGGCTTTTTCCTTGAACTGCGTCATGCGGTTCAGCCAGCCCATGCGGGCGACGCAATTGAATATCCAGGTAAGCTCGGCGTGCTGCACGACCCGAGCCTGGTTGAAGACGATATGCTTCGTGGCATCGATGCCGGCGGCGAGGTAGGCGGCGGCGATCGCGCGCGTCTGGTCGGCGAGATCTTCGTGGACCAGCGTCGCCGTCAGCGAGTGCAGGTCGACGACGCAATAGATGCAGTCGTGGCTTTCCTGCAGGGCGACGAATTTGCGGATGGCGCCCAGATAGTTGCCGAGATGGAGATTGCCGGTCGGCTGGACGCCGGAAAAGACAAGGGGTTTGAAAGACACGTCATATTCCTCGTGGCTTGTGGAGGGCCGTTTCGCGCGCGGCGAAATTCCTGGACGGGCGCTTATGGACGATGGCGAAGCGGGGAGCAAGGGGCTGAAGCACTCACTTCATTCGGAAGCAGAGAAACGGCTCGGCCTGTTATAGAATTTCACATGATCGCGGTCTAAATTGCTGACATGACGAACAGATCGGAAACAGTGGCACGGAAGGCTGATCGGCGCATCGAAACGCCGATCGAGACAGCGGCGCGCCTGAGGCGTGAGTTCGGCATTTC
>JBQCFH010000247.1:0-7723 GCA_051959385.1 Rhizobiaceae bacterium
GGCCTTCCCCAGCGGGGACCAGATGATCGGCGCGGCGATGGGGTGAGATGGGCGCCCCCCCCCCCCCCGGGGGGGTGGGTCTACCCGCGACGGGGATGGGGGTGGGGGTGCAAACGGCAGCTTCGATCTTCACTACCCCCACCCGCCTCGCGAATGCTGCTTCGCAGCCTTCGTTCGACGACCCTCCCCACAAGGGGGAGGGTGGGGTTCCGCTTGGACGCCTACAAAATTCGTGGCACCAAACGGAAGTGCCAATGAAACAGGAGCGACCTTGCCGAGCGAAAACAGGATCACCAAAGGCGGCCGGCTCGAACTCATCGGCGTGCGCCGCACCTTCGGCAATTACAACGCGCTCGACGGCATCGACCTGACCGTCGAGCCGGGCGAGTTCATTGCGCTCCTCGGGCCGTCGGGCTGCGGCAAGTCGACCGCGCTCACCTGCATCGCCGGCCTGCTCGAGCTCACCGGCGGCGAAATCCGGCTTGCCGGCAAACGCATCGACGAATTGCAGCCCGAGGCGCGCGGCTTCGGCATGGTGTTCCAGAACTACGCGCTCTTTCCGCATATGAGCGTGCGCAAGAATGTCGGCTTCGGCCTCTCCATGCAGGGTGTCGGCGGCGCGCAAGCGGCCAAGCGCATCACCGACGCGCTGGCGCTGGTGAGGCTGCAGGGGCAGGAAGAGAAGCTGCCCGGCCAGCTATCCGGCGGCCAGCAGCAGCGCGTGGCGATCGCGCGCGCCGTCGTCATCCATCCGCCGCTGGTCCTGATGGACGAGCCGCTTTCCAACCTCGACGCCAAGTTGAGGCTCGAGATGCGCGCGGAAATCCGCGGCATCCACGACCAGATCGGCTCGACGACCATCTATGTCACTCACGACCAGGACGAGGCGCTCTCGCTCGCCGACCGCATCGTCGTCATGCGCGAAGGGCGCATCCGCCAGATCGGCACGCCGCAGGATCTCTACGATCGGCCGAATCATCCCGACGTCGCCGACTTCATGGGATTCCGCACGCGCATCCCGGGGCGCCTGGTCTCCGTTTCCGGCAAGCGAGCTTCGGTCGAGGCCGGCGGCGCAAGGCTCGAGGGGATCGTCGCGGAGGATATCGCGGCCGGCGACCGCGTTCTCGTCTCGATCCGGCCGGAAGACCTTGTCGCGGTCGACGAAAGCGAGGGGCTGAAGGCCACCGTCAACAGCATCGAATATCGCGGCCGCGCCTTCTTCGGCATGGCGACCGGCGCCGACGGCTCGCAGCTCTTCTTCCGCGCCGACCGGACCTATCCGCGCGGCTCCAAAATTGTGCTGAGCCCGCTTGCCGAACGGACGCTGCTTTTCAAGGAGAAGGCGTGATGTCGGCCGTCGCGGCCGGCGCCGCATCGCGGCCTTCGCTCAGGAAGCGGCTTTCCGCGCGCGGCCTCGACGCCACGACGCTTCTCGTCCTGCCCGGCATCGTCGTGACGCTTGCCCTGTTCGTCTATCCCTTCCTCTATGGCGTCGTGGATTCGCTGGCGCCGAAGGAGGGGCCGTGGTTCGCCAACTACGCCAAATTCTTCAGCGAGCCGTTTCAGTACAACACCATCTTCGCCACCCTCTGGCTGGCGCTGCCGGTGACCATCATCAACGTGCTGGTCGCCATCCCGATCGCCTTCCGCGTCCGGCTGATGCGCCGCCAGCGGCTGCTCACCACGATCCTGGTCCTGCCGGTCACCCTTGGCACGGTGCTGGTCGCCGACGGCCTCCTGAACTATCTCGGGCCGCGCGGCTGGTTCAACCGGGCGCTGATGTTCCTCGATCTCGTCGATCATCCGATCCGGCTGACCAACAATTACTGGGGCGTCTTCGCCTCGCTGATCATCACCGGCTTCCCTTTCGCCTTCCTGCTGACGCTTTCCTACGTGACCGGCATCGATCCCGCGATCGAGCAGGCGGCGGCGACGCTCGGCGCCAAGGCCAGGCAGCGCTTCATGCGCATCTTCCTGCCGCTTCTGGCTCCGGGGCTGATCGTCACCTTCTGCCTCGCCTTCGTGCAGGCCTTCTCGGTGTTCCCCTCGGCCGTCCTTCTCGGCGCGCCGTCGGGCCCGACCCGCGTCATCTCGATCGCGGCCTATCAGGCGGCCTTCGAGCAGTATGACCATTCGCTCGGCGCGGCGATCGCCATCATCATGGGGCTGGTGCAACTGGTGGTGATCCTCGCCGTCCTGTCGCTCAGGCAGGTCCTCTATCGCGGCCCGGCCGCCGGCGGGAAGGGCTAGGAGCCGAGAATGATCCGCGATAACGGCCTCGCCTCGCGTCTCTGGCGTTTCGCCATCTGGGCGGTCGTCGTGCTGTTCGTGCTCAACCTGCTCGGCGTCATTCTCGCGGTGGTCGTCAACTCGCTTTCGACGCGCTGGCTCGGCACCTGGCTCCCTGCCGGCTGGACGACGCACTGGTATGTCGATGCCTGGAGCGAGTTCCAGCTCACGCCGGTGCTGATCGTCACCTTCGAAATCGTTTTCGCGGTGGTCGTCATATCCGGCCTCGTCGGCGTCACCACCGCCTATGCGCTGGCGCGGCGCGACTTCCCCGGCAAACGGCTGATGGTGCTGATCTTCCTCTTGCCGCTTCTCCTGCCGCCGCTGACCTACGGCATCCCGCTCGCGACCGTGCTTTACCGACTCGGCGTCGGCGGCACCTTCTGGGGCGTCGTGCTCGCCAACCTCGTGCCGGCCGTGCCTTTCGTCGTGCTGGTCATGATCCCGTTCATCGAGCAGATCGATCCGCGCATCGAGCAGGCGGCGCGCGTCTTCGGCGCCTCGACCACGAGCCTGTTCATTCGCGTGCTGCTGCCGCTTCTCCTGCCCGGCATGCTGGCGGCGCTGCTCCTGGTGCTGGTGCGCACGCTCGCCATGTTCGAGCTGACCTTCCTGACGGCCGGACCGACCAGCCAGACGCTCGTCGTCTCGCTATATTACGCGGTCTTTGCTTCGGGCGTCAGGGCGGCGCAGTCGATCGACGCGATGGCGGTGGTCTATATGGTGACGACGCTTTTCTGGCTGGTCATCGCGCTGCAATTCGTCAATCCGACGCAGATCGTCGCGCGCTCGAGGCAGCAGCCGGCCAATCCATAATCGACATCCGCTCGAGCGCCCAAAATCGCGCCCGATTCGTTGCGAGTTCGGCGATTTCTTAAGATGCCGTTCACGGCTGATTCACTCTTGGCTGCTATCGTCTTCCCCAATCGGACGGGACATCCGAGGCAGGACCGGGAGACGGAAAATGGTAATTTGGACACATCTGACGCAGTGCCGCGTCGCAATTCGCGAATTCATCGCTCCGACCTATCGTCCGGAGCGTCACTACATGCGCGGGCCCGGGCCGGCCTGCGCGCGCCGCGGCGGCTTGCTGCCCGACGCAGGCGCCACCTATCACTCCGTCTTTTCGTGACACGGCGCGATTGAGATCGGCGGCCCTTCCTCCGCGCCGAGCGTGAGGCAGGGCCGTCCCGCCACACATAGCGACCAGCCGCCCACCGTCGCGCCCGACGCCGCAAGCACGAGCCTCGGCAGGGGCGGGACCTTCGGCCGGTATTCCCAGCCCCCATTCCTGAAAACGCTGCCGTCCGGCGGGTCCATGCCGGCGCCCGAACCCTCGACACGCCCCTCGACCACGACGAGCCCAGCCGGCGTCACCCGCCAGTGCTCGGTCCAGCGTATCTTCTCCACCGAATGCGTCCACGACAGCGTGAAGGCGGCAGCGGCAAGGACGATCGTCTTGCCGCCCGCAAGCACGCAGAGGCTCATGCCGGTTGGCTCGCCTGCCGCGTCCGGTACCAGTGCAGGCCGAAGAACACGACGGCGAGCGCAAAGCCGATCTGGTCCGAAATCGGCACTGCCGCGATGAGCGAGAAAGCGGCGGACGTCGCCAGGATGCGCTCCCACCAGAAGAGGTGCGTCCGGAAATAGCCGATCACCGCGATGCCCCAAAGGGCGATGGCGAGCGCCGTCTTGAAGACGATATAGGCGACGGCCGGATAGAAGCCGACCGCATCGGCGAGCGCGCCGCCAGGCTGCAGCATCAGGGCCGGCGTATAGACCGCCATATAGGGAATGACGAAGCCGGCGGCGGCCACCTTGATCGCCTCGATGGCAATCTTCAGCCCGCTTTCCCTTGCGATCGGCGCCGCGGCGAAACAGGCGAGCGCCACCGGCGGCGTCAGGTCGGCCATGATGCCGAAATAGAAGACGAACATGTGGCTGACCAGGAGCGGGATGCCGAGCGACAGCAGCGCCGGCCCGGCGATGGTCGAGGTGATGATGTAGTTCGGGATCGTCGGGATGCCCATGCCGAGGATCAGGCAGGTGACCATGGTCAGGATCAGCGACAGGATCAGGCTCGATTTGCCGATGGAGACGATATAGTCGCCGAACGTATTGGCGATGCCGGTCAGCGTCATGGTGCCGACGATGATGCCGACGATGGCGCAGGCGATGCCGACCGGAAGCGCCGTCTTGGCGCCCTCGGCGAGCGAATCGCGGCAGTCGCGCAGCGTCTGCATGCCGCCCTTGATGAACAGGTTGACGGCGACGAGCACGGCCGCCGCGGCGATGACGATCCAGATGCCGAACTTGAAGAAGCTCGCCGCGATCAGCCCCAGCAACACCCAGAAGATGACGCGAAGCGCATAGTTCGGCAGTCCGAGCGCCACCGACCCGCCGAGGATGAGCAGCGCCGTCATGGCGAAGCCGATCGTGCCGGCGAAGAGCGGTGTGAAGCCGGAGAAGAGCAGGTAGACCAGCGCCGCCAGCGGCAGGATCAGGTACCAGCGCTCCTTGAGCGCGCCGATGGGCGAGGGGAGCTGGTTGCGGGGCAGGCCCATCAGTCCGGTGCGGCCGGCTTCGAGATGCACGGCCCAGAACGCCGAGGCGAAGTAGAGGATGGCCGGGATGACGGCCGCCTTGACCACCTCCTTGTATTCGATGCCGAGCGTCTCGGCCATGATGAAGGCGACCGCGCCCATGACCGGCGGCATGATCTGCCCGCCCATCGAGGAGGTCGCCTCCACCCCGCCGGCGAAGGCGGCACGATAGCCGAAGCGCTTCATCAGCGGGATGGTGAACTGGCCGACGGTGACGACATTGGCGACGCCCGAGCCGGAGATCATTCCCATGAACCCCGACGAGATGACGGCCACCTTGGCCGGGCCGCCGCGCGCATGGCCGACCAGTCCCATCGAGACGTCGGTGAAGAGCCGGATCATCCCGGCGCGCTCCAGGAACGAGCCGAACAGGATGAAGAGGAAAATGTAGGTCGCGGAGACCAGCGTCGGGATGCCGTATATGCCTTCAGTGCCGAAGGCCATGTGGTCGATGACCTGCCAGTAGGGGTAGCCGCGCGTGTTGAAGGGGGAGGGCAGGTACTCGCCCCAAAGGCAATAGGCGAGAAAGACGCCGCAGATGATCGGCAATGCCGGACCCATCAGCGCGGAGGTGGCGATGAAAAGCACGGCCAGCGACAGCACGCCGACCGCCGTGTCGATCGGCAGCGGCTCGCCGGCGCGCAGGATCAGCGGCTCGTATTCGATGTACTGGTAGAGCCCGACGGCCATGCCGATGATGCCGAGCGCCCAGGCGATCACGCGAGTGCTCGGACGGGCCTGGCGAAGCGACGCCAGCAGCGGAAAGACGAGCAGCGTCAGGAAGCCGACATGCACCGAGCGCACGACCTGGCTCGGCAGCCCGAGCAGGCCGGCGGCGGTGAGAAGCTGGAACGTCGAGAAGACGATCGCGATGCCGAACAGCACCTTCCCCTCCAGCGTTGCCGGAAAGGTCTCGGCAAGCGGGTCGTGTATCGTCGCGGGCGCCCCTTGCGGCGCGTCATCGGGCGGCGTGCCGGCTTCGGTCATGTTTCCTCCCCAAGAGTTTGTCGATCGGATATCGGAAGGCGACTTGCTTCATTGGTTTCAGCGACTCTGCCGCTGTTCGGATTCGCCGGTTCGGCGAAGTCGATCGTCTATGTCTTGAACTACCCCCTCTCCGTCTCGGCTTCGCCTCGACACCTCTCCCCCACTTCGCGAGGGGAGAGGATGGGCCCCGAGCTTGCGGTTGGCGCATCCTCTCCCCCGTCGACCGGGGGAGAGGTGTCCGCCCCCGGGTCTTGCCTTTGGCAAGCCCGAGGACAGGCTCCGCGGACGGAGAGGGGGATCGATCTTTATAAGCGCTTACCCGAGCCGCGCGTCCTTATTTCAGCAGGCCCTTTTCCTTGTAGTACTTCTCCGCGCCCGGATGCAGCGGGATCGGCAGGCCCTTGACGGCATTCTCGAGCTTGATGTCCTTGGCCGCCTTGTGCGCGGCGACCAGCGTGGGCAGGTTCTCGAAAAGCTGTTTCGTCATCTGGTAGGCCTCCTCGTCGGAGATGTCGGCGCGCGTGACGAGGATGTTGGTCACGGTGACGGTCGGCACGTCCTTGTCCTGGCCCTCATAGGTCCCGGCGGGGATCACACCCGCCTGGAAAGGAGCGCCAAGCTTCTCGGCAATCTCCTTCGGCACCGAAACCACGGTGATCGGGATCGAGGTGGACAGGTCCTTGATCGAGGCGACGCCGAGGCCCGCCGACTGCAGGGTGGCGTCGAGCTGCCGGTTCTTGATGAGTTCGACGGATTCGCCGAAAGGCAGGTACTCGGTCTTGCCGAGATCGTCATAGCTCATGCCGGCGGCCTTGAAGATCGCGCGGGCGTTCAGCTCCGTGCCGGACTTCGGCGCGCCGACCGACAGCCGCTTGCCCTTCAGGCTGGCGAGATCGGTGACGCCGGAATCCTTCGACGCGACGATCTGGATATAGTTCGGATAGATCGCGGCGATGGCGCGCAGCTTGTCGAGCTTCTTCTTGAAGCCGGCTTCCTCGTTGCCGGCCCAGGCATCGCGAACGGAATCGCCGAGCGCGAAGGCGATCTCGCCGCGGCCCTGCTGCAGGAGGTTCAAATTCTCGACCGAAGCCTTGGTCGACTGCACCTGCGTGCGTGCGCCGGGGATCTTCTCGCCGTAGATCTTGGCGAGCGCAGCGCCGAGCGGATAGTAGACGCCCGACGTTCCGCCGGTGAGCACGTTGATGAACTCGTCGGCCTGCGCCGACACGGCGGAGAAGCCGGTCGACAGCGCCACCGCGCCGGCGGCGAGCATGTGGATGAGTTTCATGGTCGAGAATACCTCCCTGTTGCGATGAATTCGGCCCGTCCGGCTGCGAAAGGCATGCGCGGTCCGTACCAAGCCTCCACTATAGGCGATGCATGCGGCATGCCAACATGGGCGGGGGCGCCCGAGCGGCGGATTCCGGCCTTTGCCGGGCAAAAAGGGGGGCGCACCGGCAAAATTCCGCCAACGTGGCGCCGTGCACCGGCAAAAATCCGCCAGGGCACCCTGTGCCGTGTAGTGAAGGGGTGCCGCCCTATCCACTGTCCGCCCATGACGCGATTTCCCCCCTCTCCGCCTCGCGGAGCCTGTCCTCGGGCCGGCCGAAGGCCGGACCCGGGGGCTCGGCACCTCTCCCCCCACTTCGTTGGGGGCGAGGACAGGCGGTGGCGCGGCAGGCTCCCGTCCTCGCCCCCTTCAGGGGGAGAGCGACTGTCTTGGAAGTCAAGCGCTTTGCCATGGCTTTTGGTCTCGGATGATGGCGTTGAGAATGGTGAGCAGCTTGCGGGCCGTTGCGATGATGGCGACGATCTTGGGCTTGCCGCTGGCGACGAGCCGGTCG
>JBQCFH010000248.1:0-5758 GCA_051959385.1 Rhizobiaceae bacterium
CTCCCCCGCAAGGGGGGAGATCACACCGGCCGCTTCCCCGAGATTTTGTTCTGCAAAGCCGAGATTTGGCGAAGGTCGTCGCGACAGCCGATCTCCCCCCTTGCGGGGGAGATGTCCGGCAGGACAGAGGGGGGCAACGTAGAGCGCTGACTTGCCGATCCTCACATGCGAGGAGGCGCGGATAGCAATGCCGCACGATGTCGTTCCGGAGCGCAACCGCCGAAACGCCAAGTCCATGCGCCGGACTATGACCGACGCGGAACTGAAGCTCTGGAACGAGCTTCGGGCCCACCGCTTGATGGGGCTGGGTTTTCGCCGACAAGTTCCGATTGGCCCATACATTGTCGATTTTGCCTGTCCGTCTTACCGGCTCATCGTGGAGATCGATGGCAGTCAACACGGTGAAGCGAATCAAGCGCGCGTCGACGCCGCGCGAACGAGCTATCTGAAAGCGCGGGGCTGGACGGTCCTCCGCTTCTGGAACGACGATATCCTCCGCGACATCGACAATGTCTGCCGGCACGTCGTCATAACGGCCGGTTCGGCGGGACCGCAGATAGCTGGCAGCCTGCAAGAGGAGCGGCATCCATGAGCCTCGACAACAAACCGACCTATTCGGGAGGCTGCCAGTGCGGCGCGGTGCGCTTCCATGTGGAAGGGCCGCTCGGCGACGCCTCGATCTGCCATTGCCGCATGTGCCAGAAGGCGTTCGGCGCCTTCTATGCGCCGCTCGTCTCGGTGCGTGGCGCCAAACTCACCTGGACGCGCGGCGAGCCGAAGCGCTTCCAAAGCTCGAATTTCGTCAGGCGCGGCTTCTGCGCCGAATGCGGCACGCCGCTCACCTACGAATCGCCCGACGGCACGTCGCTCGCCATCGGCGCCTTCGACGAGCCGGAGGAGATCGCGCCCGTGATCCAGTGGGGCATCGAGGCAAAGCTGCCCTATGTCGACGAGATACCGAAATTGCCCGGCGAGGAAACGATGGCCGACCAGAACGCCGCCTCGTTCCTCGCCAGGCTCGTCTCCTACCAGCATCCCGACCACGACACGGAAGAATGGCCTCCGGCGGGGCAAGGCAGATGACGGGGAAGTTGCGTACGCCCTATCCGCAGATCGAGCCTTATGCCTCGGGCATGCTGGATGTCGGCGACGGCCACCGGATCTATTGGGAGCGCTGCGGCACACCGGGCGCCAAGCCGGCGGTCTTCCTGCATGGCGGCCCGGGCGGCGGCTTCTCGCCGAACCATCGCCGGCTGTTCGATCCGGCCCGCTACGACGTTCTTCTGTTCGACCAGCGCGGCTGCGGCCGCTCGCGCCCCTATGCCGAGCTCGAGGCCAACACGACCTGGCATCTGGTGGCCGACATCGAGCGGCTGCGCGCGATGGTCGGCGTCGAGCGCTGGCAGGTCTTCGGCGGCTCGTGGGGCTCGACGCTCGCGCTCGCCTATGCGGAGAAGCATCCCGGGCGCGTGAGCGAGCTCATCGTGCGCGGCATCTACCTGCTCACCCGCGCCGAGCTTGAATGGTACTACCAGTTCGGCGTGTCGCAGATGTTTCCCGACAAATGGGAGCGGTTCGTCGCGCCGATCCCCGAGGCCGAGCGCGGCGACCTGATGGCGGCCTACCGCAAGCGGCTCGTGGGCGAGGACAAGGCCGCGCAACTTGAGGCGGCCAAGTCCTGGAGCGCTTGGGAGGGGGAAACGATCACGCTTTTGCCGGAGCCGGCGACCAGCGACCGGTTCCACGATCCCGACTACGCCATCGCCTTCGCCCGCATCGAGAACCATTTCTTCGTCCATGCCGGCTGGCTGGAAGAAGGGCAGCTTCTGCGCGATGCCGGCCGGCTGAAAGACATACCCGGCGTCATCGTCCATGGCCGCTACGACATGCCGTGCCCCGCGCACTATGCCTGGCAATTGCACAAGGCGTGGCCGACGGCGGAGTTTCACCTGATCGAAGGCGCGGGCCATGCTTATTCGGAGCCGGGCATCCTCGATCGCCTGATCAGGGCGACTGACCAGTTTGCGGGGAGGGGATGATGCGGCTTGATCGCGAAGGCGGCGCTCCACGTAGAGCACTGCCCTATTCGGTGGTCCAATGACCAAAGAGCGCCTCTACCTCTTCGACACGACGCTGCGCGACGGCCAGCAGACGCCGGGCGTCGATTTCTCGCTCGAGGACAAGATCACGATCTCGGCGATGCTGGACGAGTTCGGCATCGACTATGTCGAGGGCGGCTATCCCGGCGCGAACCCGACCGACACGGCCTTCTTCGACAAGAAGCGTACGAAGCGGGCCTCCTTCGTCGCCTTCGGCATGACCAAGCGCGCCGGGGTCTCGGCGTCGAACGATCCCGGCATCGCGGCGCTCCTGCAATCCTCGTCGGATGCGATCTGCTACGTTGCGAAGAGCTGGGACTACCACGTGAAGGTGGCGCTCGGCTGCACGAACGAGGAGAACCTCGACGCCATCCGCGCCTCCGTCGAGGCCGCCGTCGCCGCCGGCAAGGAGGCGATGGTCGATTGCGAGCATTTCTTCGACGGCTTCAAGGCCAATCCCGCCTATGCGCTCGCCTGTGCCAAGGCGGCCTTTGAGGCCGGCGCGCGCTGGGTGGTGCTGTGCGACACGAATGGCGGGACCTTGCCGGCGGAGGTTCGCGCGATGGTCGAGGCGGTTGTCGCCGCCGGCATCCCGGGCGAAAAGCTCGGCATCCATGCGCATGACGATACCGGACAGGCGGTCGCCAATTCGCTGGCAGCGGTTGAGGCCGGCGCGCGCCAGATCCAGGGCACGCTGAACGGCATCGGCGAACGCTGCGGCAACGCGAACCTGATCTCCATCGTCCCGACGCTGTTGCTGAAGCCGGCCTTTGCCTCGCGCTTCGAGATCGGCGTAACCGAGGAGGCGCTTGCCGGCATCTCGAGGTTGTCGCGCGCCTTCGACGAGTTGCTGAACCGCGCGCCGGAGCCGCAGGCGCCCTATGTCGGGGCTTCCGCCTTCGCGACGAAGGCCGGCATCCATGCCTCGGCCATCGCCAAGGAGCCGGCTACCTACGAGCATGTGCCGCCGGAAAAGGTCGGCAACCGCCGCCGCGTCATGGTTTCCGATCAGGGCGGCAAGGCGAATTTCATCGCGGAGTTGAAGCGCCGCGGCATCGACGTCGCCCGTGACGATCCGCGCCTCGATACGCTGATCGCCCTGGTGAAGGAGCGCGAAGCGGAAGGCTACGCTTACGAGGGCGCCGACGCGAGCTTTGAACTTCTGGCGCGGCGCACGCTCGGAAGCGTGCCGTCCTTCTTTGCGGTCGAGAGTTTCCGCTGCATGGTCGAGCGCCGCTTCGACGCCAACGGCAACATCAAGACCGTCTCCGAGGCGATCGTGAAGGTGAATGTCGACGGCGAGGAGCGGATGTCGGTGGCGGAAGGGCACGGGCCGGTCAACGCGCTCGACATCGCGCTGCGCAAGGATCTCGGCAAATACCAGTCCGAGATCGCCGATCTGGAGCTGGTCGATTACAAGGTGCGCATCCTGAACGGCGGCACCGAGGCGGTCACCCGCGTGCTGATCGAATCGCATGACGGGGAGGGCAGCCGCTGGTCGACGGTCGGCGTCTCCGACAATATCATCGACGCGTCGTTCCAGGCGCTGATGGATTCGATCGTCTTCAAGCTGATGAAAAACCGCGAACTCGCCGGGCTCGTGGCCGCGGAGTAATGCCGTTCCATCAGCCTGACGCGACGCAGGCATCAGCAATTTGAACTGGTAAGGCGGCGCCCCATGTGGTTCTTGCGCGACGGGCATGTGCCGCCCCGACATTCGGAACCTCGCCACGACCGATGGATACGACCGTAAACGCTCCCGCCGTCCAGGGCGACACGCCGCGCGGCCTCGCGCTAGCTGTCACCTGCTACATCATGTGGGGGGTATTGCCCATCTACATGAAGTTGGTGGAGCACATGCCGGCCGCGGAGGTCGTCGCCCACCGGATCGTCTGGTCCCTGCCGATCGCCGGCGTCACGCTCTATGTGCTTGGCCGCACCGCTGACGTGCGGCGCGCGCTGCGCTCGCCGCGAACGCTGGCGCTGGCCGCGCTGACCGCAACGATCATCACGATCAACTGGGGAACCTATGTCTGGGCGATCGCGGCCGGCCGCACCATCGAGACGGCGCTCGGCTATTACATCAACCCGCTGGTCTCGGTCGTCATGGGCGCGGTGCTGCTCGGCGAAAAGCTCAGTCGTGTGCAGATGGCGGCGGTCGGGCTTGCCACGATCGCGGTGGCGATCCTCGCCGTCGATGCCGGCGGGCTTCCGTGGGTGTCGCTTGTGCTGGCGTTTTCCTTCGCCATCTACGGCTTCCTGCGCAAGACGCTGCCGATCGGCCCAAGCCAGGGCTTTTTCCTCGAAATCATGATCCTCACTGTACCTGCGACCGGTTACATCCTCTGGCTCTACATGCGCGGCGAAGGACATTTCCTTGCGTCGGAGCCGGGCAACGTCGCGCTTCTGCTCGGCTGCGGACCGGTGACCGCCGTTCCGCTGCTCCTCTACGCCTTCGGGGCCAAGCTGTTGCGCTATTCGACCATCGGCATCCTGCAATATATCGGACCGACCCTGATCTTCCTGATCGCGGTATTCGTATTCGACGAGCCGTTCGGCTCGGCGCAGGCCGTCGCCTTCGCCCTGATCTGGCTGGCGCTCGTCGTCTACAGCTGGTCGATGTTCCGCGGCCGGCGCGCCGCAAGGCCTGTGCCCTGCGCAGCTACATCCGGTCGATGACGAAGGCGTTACCTTCGGCCGCGGCGCCTTTTTCCTGATCCGCCCGCAAGAGGGCCGGCACGATCCCGGCCGCGTCGTCGATGACGAGCGGTGCGATTCGCTGCGCGCTGTGCAGGAAGCCCTCCGCCATCATGTGGTCGAGCAATTTCATCAGCGGCGACCAGAAGCCGCCTATGTTCGCCAGCACGATCGGCTTGCAGTGACGGCCGAGCTGTGCCCAGGTCATGATCTCGACGATCTCTTCAAGCGTGCCGATCCCGCCCGGGAGCGCCACGAAAGCGTCGGATTCCTCGAACATACGGTGCTTGCGGGCATGCATGTCCTCGGTTACGACCAGTTCGTCGAGGCGGGCCAGCGCAGCATCCGTCGCCTCCTTGTTGATAAGGAAGCGCGGAATGATGCCGACGACCGTTCCGCCGGCCGCGCTGACGCTTGCGGCGACCGCGCCCATGATGCCCTTGCCGCCGCCGCCATAGACGAGCCGTAGTCCGGCTTCGGCCATAGCCTGCCCGAGGGTCCGCGCCGCTTCGACGTAGAGCGGGTTGCGGCCGGGCGAAGAGCCGCAATAGACGCAGACGGATCGAATCTTTTCCATGGCCGAATGGTGTTGATGACAATTGGCGCGTCAAGACGAGCAAGGCCTTTTTCTTGTAGCGACAAGGGAAAAGCGCTAGACCAAAGAACAAGGCGGCTAAGGGAACCGATATGACGAACGGCATCAGAAACGCGCTTCTTTTTGGGGGTAGCGCGCTGGTGGCTGCGCTCGCGGTCAGCTACGGGCTTGGCGCGTTCACGCCTGTGGCGCAGAACACCGTCGCGGAAAGTGCCGCGCCCACAGAGAATTCCATGACCGCCAAGGAAGGGCGGGTGCCCGGCACGGCCGAGAAAACCGCTCCGCAGGCGGCCGGCTCCGACCAGGCCTCCACGCAGCCGCAAGCCGGCGTGCAGACAGGGAAGGCCGACGCGACCGGAACCGATAC
>JBQCFH010000249.1:0-4067 GCA_051959385.1 Rhizobiaceae bacterium
GACGGCTATCTGGCGCGGATATGGGAGCAGACCTCCAACATCGGCAGGATGCTCGATCCGATCGCCGACAAGCTGCTCGTATCGGCGGTGCTTTTGCTCCTGGCGCACAACGGCACGATCGACAAATATTCGCTGTGGGCGGCCATCATCATCCTCTGCCGCGAGATCCTGGTCTCCGGCCTCAGGGAATATCTGGCCGGCCTCAAGGTCTCCGTCCCGGTCACGCGCCTCGCCAAATGGAAGACCACCGTCCAGATGGTATCACTCGGTTTCCTCATCGCCGGCCCGGCCGGCGACAAGGTTCTGCCGCAGGCGACGCATATCGGCATCGTGCTTCTCTGGATTTCGGCGATCATCACCCTTTATACGGGCTACGACTATTTCCGGGCTGGGCTGAAACATGTCATCGACGAATAAGGACGCGCTGAAGCTGGTCTATTTCGCATGGGTGCGCGAGCGCATCGGGCGAAGCGAAGAAGAGATCGTGCTTCCCGGCGAAGTGCGCACGGTGAACGACCTGCTTTCGTGGCTGAAGGGCCGCGGCGAGGAATACGAGACGGCGCTCGCCCATGACGAGGTGATCCGCGTGGCGATCGATCATGAGCATGTGGATCATGGCGCGGCGATCGCCGGCGCGCGTGAGATCGCGCTGTTCCCGCCCATGACCGGCGGGTAGGCCATGTCGGCGCATGTCGTCCCGCTTGTCCGCGTCCAGGCCGCCGATTTCGACGCGGCGGCCGAGGTCGCACGCCTGACGCGCGGCCGGACCGACATCGGCGCCGTCGTGACATTCACCGGCCTCTGCCGCGACGAGGACGGCCGCCTCGCAGCGCTCGAACTGGAGCACTATCCGGCGATGGCCGAGGCGGAGATCGCACGCATCGCCGCGGAAGCCATGGAGCGCTGGTCGCTCACCGGCGTCAGCGTCATTCATCGTCATGGCAGGATCGCGCCCGGCGAGGACATCGTGCTCGTGGTCACCGCATCCACGCATCGCCATGCGGCCTTCGAGGCCGCTTCGTTCCTGATGGATTATCTGAAGTCCCGCGCGCCCTTCTGGAAGAAGGAGCACCGGAAGGACGGCGGCGAAGGCGGCTGGGTGGACGCCCGCGAGGCCGACGACGCGGCGGCGGAGCGCTGGAAGCGCGGCTAGATCGCGGTCGGAGGGGGGAATGAAATCCGGGACAGATCTGCACGAGGGCCTGCATGCCGCGCTGGCATTCCTTGCGGCGCTCGTCGTTTGCGTCTCCCCCGCGCACGCCGAACAGAAGATCATAAACGGCACGGTGGCTTATGACGGCCGCGTCCCCCTCCCCTCCGATGCGCTTCTGGAGGTGCGGCTCGTCGACAAATCGCTGCCCGGCACGGCGCCACGGCTTGTCGCGCGAAGCGTCCAGGCGGCTGACGGCGACCCCATCGCGTTCAAACTGCCCTTCGAGGACGTCTCGATCCTTGCCGGCCATCGCTATGCGCTCGACGCCCGCATCGGCTCGGCGACGGCCATCTGGTTCGCCAGCGGCGATGAAGCGACGATCGATCCGCTATCCGTGCGATTTCCCGTCCGCCTTTCGGTCGGCATGATCGCCCGTCCGCCCGCCGAGGAAGAGCAAAGTCCAAAATCCGACGCCGCGGGCGGAGACGACACGGGCGACGATTTCGACAACTGATCCCGTCGCGACAAAAGACTCATTCGGCGCCTCCGGATGCGCTATGAATAGGGCCGGTTCAGCGCACCGGGAGGAAGCGATGGACACGGCGGCACATCCGGGTGGGGCCGATACCCGCGCCAGCGGCGTCATCGCATCCAGCGTCTACAAGGACGGACGACGGTTGGCCGACATAGCGATCGACGAAGCCGGCGCTTGGGCCCGCAAGAAAGGCCATGTCGTGTGGATCGGGCTGCTCGAGCCGGGCCGCGAGCTCCTGATGCGTGTTCAGGCGCAGTTCGGCCTCCACGACCTGGCCATCGAGGACGCGGAACATCCGCACCAGCGCCCGAAACTGGAACGTTACGGCGACGCTCTTTTCATCGTCGCGCGCACAGCCCAGCTGATCGACCGCCGAGTCACCTTCGGCGAGACGCACATCTTCGTCGGCGCCGGTTATATCGTGAGCGTCCGGCACGGCCCGTCCACGACCTATGCCTCCGTGCGCAAGCATTGGGAAAGCTGTCCGAGCGCACTTGCCAAGGGCGAGGATTTCATCCTCTACGCGCTGCTCGATTTCATCGTCGACAATTACATGCCCGTGCTCGACACGATCGAAGGCGAGGTCGAGGCAATCGAGGACAACGTCCTCGCCCGTCCGATGGATGCGGCCGATATCGAGCGCCTCTACATGCTGCGCCGCGATCTCCTGCGCCTGCGCAACGCAGCGGGCCCGCTGGTCGAGGTCTGCCGGCGTCTGTCCGGCAGCGAACTGCCGCAGATCCGCCCTGCCATGCATGCGCTCTTCAACGACGTCACGGACCATATCCGGACCGTGCAGGAGAAGATCGACAACATGCGCGAGGTGCTGGCCTTCGCGTTCGAAGCGAGCGTGCTGGTGGGCCAGAGCCAGGAAACGGCGATCGCTAAGAAGCTCGCAGCATGGGCGGCCATTCTCGCTGTCCCGACCGCACTGGCCGGCATTTATGGCATGAACTTCAAGGATATGCCCGAGCTCGGATTTGAATTCGGCTATCCGGTCGTCCTTGCTGTCATGCTTGCGCTATGCGTCATCCTCTACTGGCGCTTCCGTAAAAACGGGTGGCTGTAGAGTCTTCGTTCCGACTTGGATGTGATCGCCACCAACCGCAACCAGTGATTAAACATGCCGACCGGAATTCCCGTGGGTTAGACAATTCGAAAGCCCGCTGCCGTAGCGTCATGGCAGGCAAGATGGCATTTCGAGCGCATGGACGCATCCACATCTCTGTCGGAAATGAGCGGCGCAGGATTCTGGCTGGCGGCTGCAGGCATCGTCCTTTCGGCGGCGCTCGGCGCGGGGCTTCTTGCCTACCGGCGGCTTTACCGGGCGGCGATGCGCGAGCGCTTGAACACGGCGGAACTGATCGAAAACCTGCATGAGGGCATCTATCGCTCCTCGCTGGAGGGCCGCCAGCTGGCGGCCAACCATTCGCTGGTCAAGCTGAACGGCTACGCCAGCGAAGCCGAGATGCTCGCGTCGGTCAACGACATCGCCACCGAATGGTATGTCGAACCGAACCGGCGCGCCGAATTCAGGGAAATACTCGATCGGGACGGCAGGGTCGAGGAATTCGTTTCCGAGGTCTTCCGGCACAAGACGCGCGAGCGCATCTGGATCACCGAGTCGGCCAGGATCGTTCGCGATCCGGCGACCGGAAGGCCTCTCTACTATGAGGGCTCCGTCCGCGAGATCACCGAAACGGTGAAGCGCCTGCAGCTCGAAGAGCAGTTCCAGAAGCTGACGAGCCAGCTCCCGGGCGGCCTGTTCCAGTTCAGGCGCTCCGCCGACGGTTCCTACTCCGTCCAGTATCTCAGCAGCGGCTTCCGCCGCATCGTGGGCCTGCCGGAAGACACGCGGCTGATGGCGACCGCCCAATTTGTCGATTTCATCCTGGAAGAGGACAAGGCCGACTATTTCCGCTCGCTCATCGCATCGCGCCGAAATCTTTCGCCTTGGGATCACGAGTTCCGCCTGCGCACGCCGGCCGGCGAAGTCAAATGGGTCCGGATCGTCGCCAAGCCGGAAGCGGATGGCGGCGCCATCACCTGGCACGGCTATCTGATGGACGTATCGGCCCGCAAGGGCCAGGCCATGGAGATCGAGAAGCTCGCCTATTTCGACCCGCTGACCGGCCTGCCCAACCGGCGCATGCTGATGGACCGCACCGCCGCCGCGTTGGCCGGCGCACGCAAGCGCGGCCGGGTGGGCGCGCTTCTCTTCATCGACCTCGACAATTTCAAGAACCTGAACGACAGCCAGGGCCATCATGTCGGCGATCTGTATCTCATGCAGGTGGCCGACCGGCTGCGCGGATGCGCCGGGGAAGCCGGGATGGTGTCGCGCATGGGCGGCGACGAATTCGTCATCATGCTGGAAGA